>JAVBKB010000181.1:0-12134 GCA_031554275.1 Caryophanales bacterium
CCTCCCATATTCTCTATGGAACATTACGTTTCAATGCAACGTCACAATTTGTGTGTCTTGATAATATTTGCACTATTCTGTTGCATTTTATTGTTGATGCAGCACCTTGGGTTTATTCGGGCTTCCGCAAGCAGAAACTCCGCTCTTTCGTATAACCCTCTCGGTGCGACTTTGTCGCATTCGATGGTTCTACGAGACGCTTCGTTTCTAAGCGCTTGCTGCAGCACCTTGGGTTTATTCGGGCTTCGTCTCGCAGACATTTCGCTCTTTCGTATAACCCTCTCGGTGCGACTTTGTCGCATTCGAGTCTTCTACGAGACGCTCCATGTCTAAGCGCTCGACTCAGCACCTTGGTTTATTCGGGCTTCCGCAAGCAGAAACTCCGCTCTTTCGTATAACCCTCTCGGTGCAACTTCGTTGCATTCGATGGTTCTACGAGACGCTCCGTTTCTAAGCGCTTGCTGCAGCACCTTGGTTAGACATCTAAATTTTTCACATAAATTGCATTCTCTTCTATGAAGTTTCTGCGTGGTTCTACTTTATCACCCATTAGGGTTTCAAAGGTTTCGTCTGCTTCTATCGCATCTTGCAATGTTACTTGCAGTAAGGTTCTGACATCTGGGTCCATCGTTGTTTCCCATAATTGGGTTGCATTCATTTCTCCAAGTCCTTTATAACGCTGCAGGGTCGGTTTCGGTGTCGGTGGTAGTTCTGCCAGAATAGTGGTTAGTTCTCGTTCATTATAGGCATATTGCACGTTCTTCCCTTGTGAAATTTTAAACAGAGGTGGCTGTGCAATATAGATATATCCACTATCGATAATCTGTTTCATATAGCGATAAAAGAATGTCAGTAATAAAGTACGAATATGCGCACCATCAACATCAGCATCTGTCATGATGACAACTTTATGATAACGAGCCTTTTCAATGTTAAACTCATCACCTATACCACAACCAAGTGCGGTAATGATTGCTCTAATCTCATTATTCGCAAGAATTTTATCTAGTCTTGCCTTCTCAACATTGATAATCTTGCCTCGTAGTGGCAAGATCGCTTGGAAATGACGATCTCGTCCTTGTTTAGCTGAACCACCCGCTGAGTCTCCCTCAACGACGTAAATTTCACTAATGGCAGGATCTTTCGATGAACAGTCAGATAATTTTCCTGGTAATCCAGTAATCTCTAATGCACCTTTTCTTCGTGTCAATTCCCGTGCTTTCTTTGCTGCATCACGTGCACGAGCTGCCATAAGTCCCTTTTCAATAATTCTCTTCGCTACCGGTGGATTTTCTAGTAAAAATCGTTCCAATTGTGCTGAGAATACAGAATCAGTAATCGCTCTCACTTCTGAGTTACCTAATTTTGTCTTTGTTTGTCCCTCAAATTGTGGATCTGGATGTTTCACTGAAACAATGACAGTTAATCCTTCACGCACATCTTCACCCGACAAATTTTGATCAGCATCTTTTAAAATGCCATTTTTACGGGCATAATCATTGAGTACACGTGTTAGTGCACTCTTGAAGCCCATTTCATGCGTACCACCTTCATGGGTATGAATATTGTTCGCAAAGGACAGTAACATACTTGCAAAACCATCGTTATATTGCATCGCGACTTCCACTGATACAACACCAGTCCGAACATGGTCTTTCTCTTTAATCTCTATTTCCATATCACCCTCAACATAAATTGGTTCTTCATGCATTGGAGATTTAGAACGGTTCAAATGCTCAACATACGAAACAATCCCACCCTCGTAGAAGAACTCACTCTTCTTACCATCTGGGCGCTTGTCCTGAATGGTAATTTTCAGTCCCTTGTTGAGGAAAGCTAGTTCCCTGAGTCTTGAAGAAAGAATTTCAAATTCATACTCAGTCGTTTCTGTAAAAATTTCTTCATCCGGCGTGAAATGTGTCGTTGTCCCCGTTGTATCCGTATCGCCAAGGATATCCATGTCCGCTACTGGTGCCCCGCGTTCAAATGTTTGCCTATGAACTTTGCCTTCACGACAAACAGTGACGGTCATTTCCTTTGATAGCGCGTTCACAACTGAGGCACCAACGCCGTGCAAGCCACCCGATACTTTATAGCCTCCACCATCAAACTTACCACCTGCATGAAGAACCGTTAGAATAACCTCTAGTGCTGGTCTACCCGTTTTGTGCATACCAGTAGGAATACCACGACCATTATCAATAACGGTAATACTATTATCAGGTTCAATGAAGACATTGATTTCATCACAATAGCCTGCTAATGCTTCATCAATACTATTATCAACAATTTCCCAGACTAGATGGTGTAATCCTCTGCCACTAGTAGATCCAATATACATGCCTGGCCTTTTGCGAACAGCTTCCAGGCCCTCGAGTACCTGAATTTGACTTTCATCATAGGTCTGTTCATTTTTTTCATGCTGTTCAATTGTCATTTTTACCCGCCTAGTCTTCATTATTTAATGTGTAATCATTCCAGTTTTCACGTTGAAACGTTTTGAACGATAGAGTGTTTCATGCTCAATTCCATCAATACTCGTTGTCGTTATAAATGTTTGGACCTTCCCTTGAATTGATCCTAGTAAATGCGATTGCCGATGATCATCGAGCTCAGAGAGCACATCATCAAGTAATAACACAGGGTACTCCCCAATCTCACTATGTATCAGTTCAATTTCAGCTAATTTAAGAGAAAGTGCTGTAGTCCTTTGTTGTCCTTGTGAGCCAAATACTTGGACATCTTTTTCGTTGACAAGAAAACAAAGATCATCTCGATGAGGACCAATTAAGGTAACACCTCGATCAATTTCTCTACTTCCTATTTTATCAAACTTTTCATGATAATGAACTACTATTTTGGTCAAATCCATAGATTCTGATACATCAATTGATGATTGATAGACTATTTTAAGGGTCTCTAGATTTTGTGAAATATTTAAATGAATATCAGCTGCATGTTTTTGTAAAATTCCTAGAAATTGAAACCTTTTCATCAGTATTTTTGAACCATAATCAATCAGTTGCTCCGTCAAAATATCTAAGAAAGTCCGATCACGATCTCGTGATATACTCATTTGTTTTAATAATGCATTGCGCTGATTTAAGATTTTATGATATTGACTCATATCGTGCAGATAGATAGGCGAAACCTGACCGATTTCCATATCAAGAAAACGGCGTCTTAGTTGTGGTGCGCCTTTCACAATCGTTAAATCTTCAGGCGCAAACATGACCACATTGAAATGACCAACATAGTTGCTCAACTTACTTTGCTCTAAATGATTGACTTTTGCCTTCTTCCCTTTTTTAGAAATGACGAGTTCCATTGGAACCGATTGGGTGTTTTTTTGAATCACACCTTCAATCCGTGCAAAATCTTCATCCCATTTCACGAGTTCTTTATCGTTTGAGGTCCGGTGCGATTTAGCCAACGCTAATGTATAAATTGACTCTAAAATATTGGTTTTTCCTTGAGCATTTTCACCGATTAACACATTAACCTTATCCTCAAAAGCTAATGATAACAGATCATAGTTGCGAAAATTGACTAAATCTAGCTGCTTCAAATACATATAATTCCCCATTATCCGTTAAAACAAATAGCGATTCAAATAACCATTTATTTATAGCGTTTTCGCCGACTATCACTAGAGACTCTCTATGTTCCGTAAATGATTTGTCTAACAAAATATTAACAAATCTGAACAATTTGGAACTCTCCAAAATTCTCTATCATTATTTGATCATCTGCTCGTAGTTTACGGCCACGACGATTATCAATTTCACCATTGATATTGACATCATGTTCCGATAAAAACCATTTGGATTCTCCGCCAGATTGAATAATCTCAGCTAATTTCAAAAACTGACCAAGCGTAATGTATTCAGTATTAATTTCAATTTGTCTCATCGAAGTTGTTCATCCATTCTGAAGACTGTTTAAAGGTCATGGTCTGACCCCATTAAAGTATTTAATCACGACATTTTAAGGAATAATCAATCAATACTTTCAAACAATATCTCGTCCTCTTATTTTACCGTAAAAATCCATTAAACACAAAGTAGTGATAACAAAACATCACCGAATTTTCCGCATCGAGAAGATTCTATCCCGTCTCGGTTCGTAAAACCAGTGATGAAAATGGTATAGCACGCTAGCAACTTGATTTCTCAATAGTACACTCTAAGAAATTAAACAGTTCGGACTGGTAGAATCAATTGAATCATTGATGCATCATTTTCACCTGTTAACACAAATGGACGCATAATCCCTGTGAAATTAATCACAACATTTTCACTCTCAATGGTTCTGAGCGCCTCAATCATATAGCGAGCATTAAAGGAAATTGTAATTTCTTCACCACTTAATTCGCTAGCTTGTACTTCCTCCAGTAGATTCCCCACCTCTGATGTCTTTGACGAAATTTCAATTAGGCCATCATTGGAGACAATTTTGACGGTATGAGATTTATCATCTTTTGCCAAAATCGAAGCACGATCAACTGCACGCAAGAAATCCTTCGTGTTTATTTTCATAACAGTTTTTTCTTCTGTTGGAATCAAACGGTTGATATCCGGGTAATTGCCCTCGAGCAATCTCGAATACAACAAAATATTTTTCATTTTGAATAAAATTTGACTCGGTGTAAAGGAAATCTCTACTAATTCTTCATCGTCATTAGCGAGTTTAGACAATTCATCAAGACTTTTTCCTGGAATAATAATATTTATCTCTTCACTACTTTCAAAAGGAATTGTCTTTTTTGAAAGACGATGACTATCTGTCGCTGCACAAATCAGCATATTATTTTCAACTTTCCAATTGATACCTGTTAAGATTGGTCTTGTTTCAGCACTCGATACGGCATAACCAGTTTGTTTAATCATTTCTTTGAGTATTTTTGCTTGTAACGCATACGGTTCGTGATCAATTGTTGGTAACTTAGGATACTCATCTGCATCAAGACCATTGATTTTGAACTCTGATTTTCCTGACTTGATCACTGTTTGAAAATTTCCCTTCACATTTAACTCAACCGTATCAGTAGGTAATTTACGAATAATTTCTGCAAACAGACGCGCATTCAAGCAAATAGAACCAGCATTAAATACTTCAATGACTTCATCGCCAGCTTCTTCTATAGGTATAAACGATTCAATTGAAATATCTGAATCACTGCCAGTACATTTTAATCCTTGTAATGAAACTTCTAACTTAATCGTTGTTAAGATAGCTTGTGGTGTTTTTGTTGCAACTGCACGTAGGCATTCATTGACACTTTGCATTAATCGTTCTTTCTTAATTGAAAAATTCATTAGAGCCTCCAGATTCGTTTTGTTTTATTTATTATATATTAAAAAGTAATAGAAATAATAGTAGGTGCTGTGGAAAAGTGGATAACTTATTCAAAACCCTATTCTAATTAGGGTTTGTACCTGTTGATAGAATGTGTATAAACTGTATAAAGTTTTCCACAAGTGAATTGTTTTATGGACGAAAATCATTCATGCTGTCTCAAGTTTATGACGTCAGGTTCTTTTTGATATTCTCAATCTGGCTATTTAAATGACTATCTTTTGACAGCTCATCAGAAATTTTCTCACAAGCATGCATAACAGTAGAATGATCTCTCCCGCCAAACTCTTCTCCAATCTTTGGAAATGATAATCCAATCAGCTCACGTGATAGAAACATCGCAATTTGCCTTGGATAGGCAATTGCTTTTGACCTCGTTTTTGATTTAAAATCTTCTAACTTCACATGAAAATGACTACCAACAACTCTCTGGATATCAAATACTGTAATCGTTTTTGAGGCTCGGGTCGTTGTAATTAAGTTCTTTAGCGCCTCTTCTGCTAATTCAACCGTAATATCTTTATTGAGTAAAGAAGAATAAGCTAAAACCCTAGTAAGGGCACCCTCAAGCTCACGGACATTCGTATCAACAGAGTTGGCAATAAGCATCAAAACATCATTTGTCACATCAAGACCGTCGCTCTTTGCCTTCTTCTGCAAAATCGCAATACGCGTTTCTAAATCTGGTGCTGAAATATCCGTAATCAGCCCCCAACCAAACCTTGAGCGGAGCCTGTCTTCTAAGGTTTGAATTTCACCAGGCGGTCTATCACTTGTAATAACAATCTGTTTTCCCGACTCATACAACGTATTGAACGTATGAAAGAACTCTTCCTGTGTTCCAATCTTCTTAGCAAGAAATTGAATATCATCAATTAATAGTACATCAACTTGTCGGTATTTCTGCCTAAACTTTTCGCTCTTATTTTCGCTAATAGATCGAATAAACTCATTTGTAAATTTTTCAGCTGATAAATAGACGACTTTTGATTCAGGTGCCTTTTTGCGCACCGAGTGACCAATCGCTTGCAGTAAATGGGTTTTTCCAAGTCCCGATCCGCCATAAACAAATAACGGATTATAAGCATTTCCTGGATCTGCCGCAACTGCAAAACAAGCAGCATGAGCAAATAAATTGCCGTTACCGATAACAAACTTATCAAATGTATATTTCTCTAATAAAGAACCAAATTGAAATTCATCTTCAACACTAGCTGTAAAAGGCACTTCTTCAAACTGAGGATGACTTTCCTCAGTAACAAACTGAAACTGATATTTTTCCCCGGTCAATAAATAAAAGTTATCCACAAAGTCATCCATATAGTTACTAGAAATCCAGTTGGCTTCATTACTTGATGCAACATGTACGCGAATTGTATTGTTTTCGCATCCTAAGAAACGAATGTCTTTAAACCACATTTCATAACTTGCTTTCGATATTTTGTTTTTAAAACTCGCTAAAACTTTCTCCATTGTTGCTTCTAAATTTTTCAAAATACTACCCTCATCCCATTGATCTTCCTCTATTTTATATTAAAAGAGAGGAGTTCGCACTAACAAATTCAGTTATCCCCATGTGTATAGCTGTTATCAACAATGTTGAAAATTTCACACAAAGTTATCAACAGATTGTGGGTAACTTTGTGCAAAACTTTAGGTTTTCCACAGAAATGATCCACATTCGCCTTTGAAATCGCTTTTTATAAGAGAAATGGGGATAGATATCCCTAAAGTTATCAACAAGTAGATAAAAATTATCCCCATATGTGTATTTTGTGGATTAATCTGTGGATAACTGTGGATAAGTTCACGACAAAAATTTTTTATCCTCAGAAAAAAATTTTTTTCAAAAGCCAAACTTGGAAACTCCAAAAATTGTTTTTCACTATACAGTTATATAGGTTATACTTGGAAGTATCATAGAAAGAAAGGAGGGAAATTGTTGAAGAAGTTTTTTAAATCAGCCTTGGTATTGGCTTTTTTTATGTTTATTTTTCCAACTGAAGAATTGTCTGCACAAACAATTGATCCTTCAGTTCAATACTATTCACATGTTGAAGAGTATGGTTGGGAATATGATTTTTCAAAAGCAGATGGTGAAGAATCTGGGATCGTTGGTGAAAAGAAAAGTATTGAGGGGATTTCATTACGCCTCTCAAATATGCCTGGAGCTAGTATCGAATATCAGGCCCATGTTGAAAACAGTGGTTGGCTGCCGTGGGTTAAAAACGGACAATATGCCGGGACTACAGGCCAAAACCTGCAAATGGAAGGCTTGAAAATTAAACTAGTGAACGCACCCGGATATTCAGTAGAATACAGGGCTCATGTTGAAGATTACGGTTGGCAAGCATGGGTTAAAGATGGAAAAATTGCCGGGACAGTTGGTAAAGGAAAACAAATTGAAGCTGTTCAGGTACGGATCATTCCGCCAAAGAAACCTTCAGTGAAGTATGATAGCCATGTTCAAGAAATTGGTTGGGAAAAACCTTTCTCAAAATCAAACGGGCAAACATCTGGAAGCGTAGGAAAGGGTAAACGAGCAGAAGCATTTCACATTAAATTAGAAAATGTACCTTCAAATGCGAAAATTTCATACCAGACCCATGTCCAAAATACAGGCTGGGAGAAAAGTTGGGCGAAAAATGGTCAGTTATCAGGAACCACTGGTAAATTACTACGGACTGAAGCTATAAAGATAAAGCTTGAAAATTTGCCAGGTTACAACATTGAGTATAGGACACAAGTTCAAAATCGTGGTTGGCTCCCATGGGTTTCTAATGGAGAAATTTCCGGAACTACTGGTAGCAGTTTACGACTAGAATCACTAGAAATTCGGTTGGTAAAAGCACCTTCGATGGTACATTTAGATTCACCAAATGTTAATAGTGCTTTTCAAAACGGCAGTATTAGTGGATGGGCGATAGGAAATGAAGATGTGTCAAAAGTCGAAGTATACATTGACGATCAATATAAAGGACAGGCAAAGTATGGTTTATCTCGTCCTGATGTTGAAAGGTGTTATCCGGCATACAATAAATCAAAAGTGGGTTTCAGTATGTCGTTCAACCCGCAGACATTATCAGCTGGTGAACACGTAGTGAAAGTAAACGTGACATACAAATCAGGTGAAGTTAAACAAGACATGCAACAATTTGTTGTCAAATCGAAAGATTTAGAAGGTAAAACAATTGTTATTGACGCTGGTCATGGTGGAAAAGATCCAGGTGCTGTAGCAGGTGGAGTCTATGAAAAAGACATCAACCTTGGCATTGCGTTACAGACGCAGAAAAAACTTGAAGCGGAAGGCGCCACAGTCATTATGACTCGTTCAGGTGATTCTTTCCCATCATTAGAGCAAAGAGCTGCAATTGCTAACAACAACCATGCTGATGCTTTTGTCAGTATTCATGTGAACTCAAGTTCAAGCACGAGTACAACAGGAATTGAAACCTACTACTATAAAGACACTGGTCGTACAGCAGAGATTGAGGAAGAAGAACTCATTCTTGATGAAGATGTCTTGCAGGATGAACAAAGAACTGAACCAGCAGGAACAGAAGAACCAGCAGGAACAAAAGAACCAGTAGGAACAGAAGAACCAGCAGGAACAGAAGAACCAGCAGGAACTGAAGAACCAGCAGGAACAGAAGAACCAGAAGGAACTGAAGAACCAGCAGGAACTGAAGAACCAGCAGGAACAGAAGAACCAGCAGGAACAGAAGAACCAGCGGGAACGGAAGAACCAGCAGGAACAGAAGAACCGGTAACACAGTCTGGGCAGGTTAAGAATCCCGCTGTTGCTCAAAGTAAACGATTAGCTGAATGTATCCAAGCTGCTGTTATTAAAGAAACAGGTGCTACTAATCGTGGTGTAAAAGGTGGAGATTTCCACGTTATTCGAGAAACAAATATGCCAGCTGTGCTACTAGAAACTGGATTTATTACAAGTCCAAGCGAAAGAGCAAAGCTAGTGACACCTAGTTATCAAGCAAAGATAGCAACTGGAATTACAAACGGAATTAAAAATTACTACGGTAAATAAAATTTTACCGCTATTCACTCCACTGAAGGATGATTAGAATCTCATGTTTACATGAATTTCTAATCCCACCCTTCGTGGAGTGATTTTTTTACGGAAAATAACTAGCAAGGTTTTTTACGTGCAATTTTCCAATGAGAAATTAATGCAGATAGTCAATGATTACAAGGTATTTTAAAACGAAAATCCCCAAAAACATTGACATTTTGTCCTAATCGAGATATAATCCGAAGGATGAATATTTGTGGATATACGCAGGAGGTGTCTTTAAATGAAAAGAACGTATCAACCAAATAAACGTAAACGTAGCAAGGTACATGGATTCCGCGCTCGCATGAGTTCGAAGAACGGAAGAAGAGTTTTAGCAGCCCGTCGACTAAGAGGAAGAAAAGTACTTTCTGCTTAACCACTGAAGACAGTGGTTTTTTTCTATTATAAACAGAACTTAAAAGCAAAGGGTGCCGATTGTGAAAAAAGACAGGAGAATAAAGAGTGATCGGGATTTTCAAACAGTTTTTAAAACTGGAGATTCATTTGCAAATCGTCAACTAGTCCTCTACTATCTTGAAAAAAAAGAACAAAAAAATTTTAGAACTGGGTTGTCTGTAAGTAAGAAAATTGGAAATGCCGTCAAACGCAATCAAATTAAACGTTATTTACGACAGGCCTTCTATGAGTTGGATCCATTGGTTAAAAGTGAGTACGATTTTGTTGTGATTGCTAGGGTACCGATTACAGACTTTACATTCTCTGAGACAAAAGCAAGCTTACTACACGTACTGAAGAGAGCTGAACTGTTAAACAAGTCAAGAAATAAACAATCAAATTAATCAGATCCGTGTACAATAATGAGTGATTTTCAGGCGCCCTGACCAGAGGGGAAAATAAATATCGTGTGATAAATCTCAATTACAATAAAAATCTTTTTTCAAAATAATCATCTTTATTTCAGATATTCACTTTTAAATTATGTTAGAATCATATTTATAAATATAGTAGGACTAATTGGAGGATTTCGTTTGAAGAAGAAACATATTTCGTTACTGTTATTGGTTGGATTTTCAATGGTAGTGCTAGCTGGTTGCTCTTCGAGCGCATCAGGTACACCAGTAGAGATCACGGCTGATACTGAAGGATTTTGGAATCATTTCTTTGTTTGGCCACTTTCGTGGTTAATCACTACTGTTGCCAAGTATACAGGTGGATATGGTGTAGCGATCATTATTGTTACAGTTCTTGTTCGCTTGTGTTTAGTGCCATTAATGGTAAAGCAGATAAGAAGTACAAAAGCAATGCAAGCATTACAGCCTGAAATGAAGCGTTTAAAAGAACAATACAGCTCTAAAGACCAAGCAACACAGCAGAAGCTTCAGCAGGAAACAATGGCGTTATATAAAACGCATGGTGTTAATCCATTAGCGGGATGTTTACCGCTTTTAATTCAAATGCCGATTCTGATTGCATTCTACCAAGCCATTATTAGAACAACAGAAATTAGTGAACATACTTTCCTATGGTTTGATTTAGGATCACCAGATCCTTACTTCATCTTGCCAATTCTAGCAGGCGTAACGACTTACATTTCACAAAGAATTTCGATGTTAGGGCAAGATCAATCTGGTCCTATGGCTAGCCAAATGAAAATTATGATGTATATTATGCCAGCGATGATTCTCTTTTTTGCACTTAATCTACCAGCAGCCTTATCATTGTACTGGGTAGTTGGTAACATTTTCTCAGCAATCCAAACTTACATCATAAAAGGTCCTGATATTAAAGCAGCAGCTTTGAAAAAAAACGGGAGGTAGTTAATATGCATCAAATAACTATCACTGCTCCTTCAGTTAAAGAGGCAATTGACAATGCTTTGATGAAACTACGTACGACTGAGGATAAAGTCGATGTCAAAATAATTGATCAAGGTAAAAAAGGATTTTTCGGAATGGGCTCACGTCTCGCTGTCGTGAAGGTTACACTCAAAGAACAAAGTGCCCTCAAAATCCTAGATAGTCTAGATGAGAAACAAGAAGATAAGCAGCGTAAGATTGAGCAAACTGAAATAGCCATGAATGCAGCCACAGCACAGCCAGAAATTCAGACAGAGAAACCAAAACCAGTAGTGGCGATCGTTCAGAAATCCAATGAAATACAGGTTGATCAGAAAGATGACTCAGAGATCGTTGAAGATGAACTTGAAGCGATTGATAAAACCAAACAGTTTTTAAAAGATATTGCTAAAGAGATGGATGTACACCTCAAAATCGAATCAGATTTTGATGGTCGTACATGCACAATTGATATACACGGTGAACACATTGCAATATTGATTGGTAAAAGAGGACAAGTACTTAACTCTTTGCAATATCTTGCACAGCTTGTAGCGAATCGCTACACAGATCAATTTCTCAAAATCCAGCTTGATGCAGAGGGTTACCGGGCAAGGCGGAATGAAACGCTTAATCATTTGGCACATAAAATGGCAGAGAAGGCCGTACATACGCACCGAGAGGTAGCGCTCGAACCGATGCCATCATATGAACGAAAAATGATTCATGCTGCTTTATCAAGTAAGAAAAAGGTCAAAACTTATTCAACAGGTGTAGATCCTTATCGTCATATTGTCATTACACCTGTAAAGCAAAAAAAAACCACAATGTAGTGGTTTTTTTTTTTTCTTCTTATACCCTAGTTTGCAGGGTGCAGTTACTGCACACCCACCATTGTTGGAAATATA
>JAVBKB010000026.1:0-17029 GCA_031554275.1 Caryophanales bacterium
CAGATAATTTAATTATGTTCTTCGCAAGATCAAGTATCTTTACTGGTTCTCCCATATCAAGCACAAAGATTTCGCCACCTCTAGCCAACGCTCCTGCTTGAATCACTAGTTTCGATGCTTCAGGAATTGTCATAAAGTATCGTGTCATTTCAGGGTGCGTAACTGTAACAGGACCGCCATCTGAGATTTGCTGCTTAAACAATGGAATTACACTGCCTCTACTGCCTAGCACATTTCCAAATCGTACTGCAACAAACTTCGTCTTGCTGCTTTTGTTGAGCTCCTGAATCACCATTTCGGCAATCCGCTTTGATGATCCCATCACGTTTGTTGGATTGACTGCTTTATCAGTAGAAATAAATACAAATTCACTGACACCAGCAGCGTCTGCTGCGGTAGCAACATTCTTCGTACCAATCACGTTGTTCTTGATGGACTCTTTTGGATTCTGCTCCATCAATGGAACATGTTTGTGAGCAGCAGCATGATATACGACGTTTGGTTTATGCTCGTTCATGACTTCAAGTAACCGATTGTAGTCTTGTACATCTGCGATTACTGGGACAATTTCAATATCCGACTTGCATTGAGTTGAATCTCTATTTTGCGTGCACTGAGTTAGTTCCTTATTAATATCATAAATCGAGTTTTCACCATGACCAAGAATAATCACTTTCTTTGGCTTAAACTGACAGATTTGACGGCAGATTTCTGACCCAATAGAACCGCCAGCTCCTGTTACCAATATGGTTTTGCCATCAATCTTACCTGAAATACTATTTATATCTAATTCGATCGGATTTCTACCAAGAAGATCTTCTGGTTGAACATCTCTAAAAGCAGAAACGGAAACCTTGCCGAGTAGTACATCTTCCATCTTTGGGATAATGACTGTTTTCACTTTCAAATCTGTACATTGCTCCAAAATAGCTCGGAGTTTCTCATTTCTCAATGATGGAATGGCAATGATTATCTGATCGATTCGATATTTCTCAACGATCTCTACAATCTGCGAGCTATTACCAACAACCGGCAGTCCGTGAATCTGGAGATTACGCATACTAGCATCATCATCAACGTAGCAAATAGGTTTCATTGTTTGCTCATCCATGTTAAGGAGATCCCTTACTACAGTAGTACCCGTCTCTCCTGCACCAATAATCAAAGCTCTTCGCTGGTACTGATTCGAGCGAGAAATACGCCCATGCAAAATTCTCCAGGAAAATCTGGATGCACCAACAAATAAGATATTTATCATCCATGCTTGAATCATCACTTGCCAATACACTTGATTTGTAATGTTGAGCAATACAGAAGTTTGCTGCACAGCAATCGCAACTACAAAGGCAAGCGTAATAGATTGTACAATCACCACAGATTCTTGCACACTTGCATATTCCCACGCCTTATGGTAAAGGCGAAATAAGTATGCAAAGAACAAATGACTTATCAACAAAATAAATGTCGTTAAGATTGCAGTGCCTGATTTAAAAATGGATGTATCTGAAAAAATGATAAAAAAGCTCAAATAAATACTTGATATAACAATTAATGAATCAAGGACAATAAGAAATACCATCCTTCTTTGATAATTCAAACGTACCACCTCAAAATAATATAGCTACGGTATTATAACATATCTAAGAAAAGATTGGGATAATGTTAGGAATTTTAAATACTTTTATAACAGTTTTGCTTGTAACAGCCCATCGTCGTTTTTCTAGCACCTTCAAAAAAAAGACCATGGGAATCCTTCTAATTATCACTATTCTGTTCAATTTTATGTACAACTAACCTAATCAGCTTCAATTCTAATTGTTTGATCAAAAAAAAAATCCCGATAAGAGAAATCATCATGGTTTGTGAAGGATCTCTTATCAGTTTCTAGTCCTGTTGTTTCAATATCTGATGTCTCACACACTGAGGATTTTGTTCACCATTGTCATAACAGCATCGTTTAATGCAGACAGCTTCATTTGTCCATCAATTGCCGATTCACCCTTCACACCAAAATAAAATTTGACTTTGGGCTCCGTACCGGAAGGACGAATACAAAACCAGGATTGATCCGATAAGAAGTATTTAAGGACATTTGCTTTCGGTAATTCGAGTGCGCTCTCCCCTTCGATACACCAACGCTTCGCATGTAAATAATCATCGATTGCCTCGACATTAATTCCTGCTATTTCTTGAAACCGTTCCATTCGAAAGGCAGTCATCAATTGAGGGATTAATTGTGCTTGATGAAATCCTTTTAAAGTAATGGATTGTAATTGTTCTTGGTAGTAACCATACTTTTGATAAATGGCTTCCAGCCCATCATAAACTGACATCCCTTTGGATTGATAATAAGCCGCCATGTCTGCAGCAAATACGGCCGCTTGCACAGCATCTTTTTCACGGAGGAAATCGCCAATCAGAAAACCATTGCTTTCTTCAAATCCAAATTGAAATGTATATCCTTTAGATTGCTCAAATTCGTTCATTTTTTCCCCAATGAACTTGAATCCTGTCAATGTATCAATCGTCTCAACACCATACCCCTTTGCAATCTCACGACCTAATTCCGAGGTGACAATTGTTTTGACTATAATCCCGTTTGGTGGCAACATATCGCTCTGTTGTCTTTGCGAAAGCAAATACTCTAATAATAGTGCCCCGATTTGATTACCGCTTAACACTGTGAATTCTCCATCGTTATTTCGAGCAGCAATTCCCAGTCGATCCGCATCTGGATCAGTTGCTAACAAAATATCTGCACCAACCTCTTCGCCATAACGAATCGCCAATTCGAAAGCAGACTGCTCCTCTGGGTTCGGAGATGCCACTGTGGGAAAGTTGCCATCTCGTGTGAGCTGCTCCGTTACGTAGGTGACCTTTCTAAATCCAAAGGTTTCAAATGCTGTCTGAATAGACTTCAACCCAGTACCATGTAAAGGTGTGTAAACAATTCGAACTTTATCAACAGGTACTGTAGGTAGCTGATTCCGAGTGTTGGCAAGCTCTACAAGATAGCTACTCAAAACCTCCGTCCCAATGTAACTAAGTAATCCTTGGTTGAGCAGATTTTCTTCATCACTTACAGGAACAGCTAGTTCATCTGCAACCCCGCTTACATATCGAACAATTGTTTCAGTTGCCTTTAATGGTAGCTGACCCCCTGTTTCATCATATGCTTTAAATCCATTGTATTCAGAAGGATTATGACTTGCAGTGATAACAACACCCGCAAACGCTTTAAAGAATCGCACTGCATAAGAGAGTAGTGGTGTTGGATACAGTTCTTCAAACAGATATATTTTCACGCCATGATTCCCAACTGTTTTGGCTACTTCAAGTGCCAATTCAGCTGACTGATGTCGCGAATCATAAGCAATTACAATGCCACGGTTACTAGCATCTTGTCCTTCGCTACAAATATATTGTGCAAGCCCTAACGAGGCTCGTCGTATGGTGTAGACATTGATCCGATTTGTGCCTGGACCTAGTTCAGCACGAATGCCACCCGTGCCAAATTCGAGATGTTTGTGAAAGCAATCCTCAAGCAACACATTATCCTGGCTAATAGTATGCAATTGTTCTCGCAGTGAAGGCTCTAAATCACTTGACAGTTGCCATTTTTCAAATTGCTGTTCCCAGTCCATCCGATTACCTCCAGTACTGCACTGTTCGTGGTTTCCTTACGATGACGAGTGAACTCGCGCATGAAGTTAAGTACCTACTGCAATTATTATTATCGAATGGATTTTCTTTTATTACTGGCTGAGTTTGAAAATTTTATTGTGGAGCAATAAGAAGCAGCCTAATTCGTTAGCATGCTGGCTATTTCTTGTTAAAAATGGTGAGGGATTGGTTCAAGGAATTCATTTTGTGATGGAAAAATATTCGGAATGAGAAAATCACTAATCCTGATTCTAGATTAGAATTGCCAATGAATTTGTTCGAGGATTTTTCGGAAGAAATGCGATTAACAATAAGATTGACAGTAGGCAGTAAGTGTACTATTTTTAAGTAGCTGGAAATTATTTATCCTAAAGGAGTTTTGGAAATGGCGGTTTTAGAAGATATCAAACAATCGGTAGTATTATCTGCTTCTGCTGAAAAGGTATGGAAACTGGTTTCAACGGCGGAAGGAATTGCAACTTGGTTTATGCCAAGTGACTTGAAGTTAGAGGAAGGGTATGCATTCACAATCCAATCACCATTTGGACCTTCACCTTGCAAAGTGACTCAGGTAGATGCACCTAATAGCTTTTCATTCGATTGGGATACAGACGGCTGGCTAGTAACGATCTTGGTCAAAGAAATCACAAAGGACCAAACTGAGGTTACCATTATTCACGGAGGCTGGAAAGAGGCAGATCATGTGAATCCAAAGAACAACATCCCAACTGCAGCTGTACATGCCAATATGACTGATGGATGGCTCAATATCGTACAAAATAATTTGAAAAACGCGATAGAATAGGAAGTATTGTTGGAAGTTATTGCCTTGATCGAACCAGGAACCGCTTATAGCTCCTTGTTCAATCAGGTTTGAGAGGGAAAGCCCTACCGACTTAGCCTTAGTCCGAGGGCTTATTTCTTTGTAAACCAGGGTCGAACCGACACTTTTCACGGAACTCGATTTTAAATTCAACTCATATTTCTTGACTTGGAAGCTCACTAATTTGTTGGCATTTAGAGCGCTTTTTATTAAATCGTCTAGAGAAGCTCTGATGGTCACGATAGCGTGTGTGTTAAAATAGTAAGTATACTATTATTAGATTGTTTATAAAATTTACCATTACTCAAACAATAAAATTGAGACCCTCTGAAAATTACATCTAAATATTTTTTTGTGGAAACTTCCCTTCATTTTTCTTTGTCAATGTTCATTTAAAAGATAATCAATTGGGCAATTTGAAAACAAGGCTTTATTTATTATTGTCATTGTTATAGAATAATAAGGAAATGGAGGCAGAAACTAATGTCTGAGTCAACTGAACATGTTCAGGATGAGATCATTGAAAAAGCTAAAGAATTTTTTCGGAGAGAAATCATTCCTAACCACAGAACTAACACTGAAAAGTTACGATATTTAAAAAACTTACAAGTAAATCCCCTATTAGAATCTTACAAGGCAAACTTTTTCTTTGGAAATGATGATCCGAAAAATATTGCGAGAGCACTGGTTTATCCCAGAATATTAGGAACTTCGATAAATACAATTTTCGGCAATCAACTTCAGAAGTTTTGCAACGAAACTTTAGAAGGATTTTCTAGTACTACAAAGGGAATTGACATTGAATTTATTGATCATATTGATGGCAGACGGAAGTACTGTCAGGTTAAAGCAGGGCCAAATACTATTAATAAAGATGATGTTAAAACCATAAAGGATCATTTTAAAGGTGTAAGAAATTTAGCTAGAACAAATCATTTGAACATTGAATTGAACGACCTAATTGTAGGTGTCTTTTACGGTGAACTAAGTGAACTAAGTGGCCATTATAAAAAGATTAACGAAGATCATCCAGTTTATATTGGTCAAGATTTCTGGAACAGGCTGACTGGTGACTATAACTTTTATTTCAAACTAGCTGATGCTATAGGTGAAGTTGCTCAAGAAGTCGATGGTAGTAATCTAATTGAAGAAGTCGTTACAGCACTTGCAAAAGAAATTGTGGAGAAAAACTTAGTGTAAGAAGCTCAGAAATCGACGAAAGTCGGTTCTGAGCTTCTTTATTAAAGTAGGTTTAAATGGTTTATGATCGCTTTGCCAATCGCTTCTGCTAGAGTTACTGGAACAGCATTACCGATTTGCTTATAAGCATTGTTTAGTGAACAGTCGAATTCCCATTCATCAGGAAAACTTTGTATTCTAGCATATTCCCGGATCGTGAAAGGCCTAGTTTCTTCTGGATGACAACGTTCAGTCTGTTTTTGTGCTGGTGAACAAGTCAATGTTAGTGAAGGTTCATTCCATGATAATCTTCTTGCCATGCCTGTTCTGCCACCACCAGAGTAGTAGCTTTTACCCATATAACTCTTTGCAACCTCATCTGGCAAGTCCCTCCAGTATCCTCCTGGTGGTACAAGATCTAATACCTTTTTCTTTGATTCTGGATACCTCGCTCCCAAGGAAGCAGGCACATCTTTTAGCACATCTTTTAAAGTACGAACCGTACCATATGGTTTTGGAAACGCGAATTCTTTTTTGATTTGAAATGCTAGGTCATTTCTAATACCTATAATCACTATTCTTTCACGCTTCTGAGCCGTGCTGTAGTTTATAGCTTTTAAGACAGTCCAACGAACTGTATAACCCATATCCGAAAATACTTTGAGCATAGTAGATAATGTATTCCCGTTATCATGATTAACCAATCCTCTCACATTCTCAGCAAGAAACATTTTGGGCTTAAGATCTTTTAAAATTTGAGCATAAGAGTAGAATAAAGTGCCTCGAACATCTTCCAATCCCCTTTTTTTCCCAGCATAGCTAAATGCCTGGCAAGGGTAGCCTCCAGAAAGAAGATCTAGTTCACCAACTCCAATATCAATTTTGTTTAAGATCCCATCATTAGCAAGTTGAACTATATCCTCTTCAATCACATTCCAATTGCTACGATTTTTCCTGAGTGTCTGACAAGCGAATTTATCAAATTCCACTGCTCCAATTGTATTGAAACCTGCTTTTTCTAGCCCAAGTCCAAGTCCGCCAGCGCCTGCAAACAACTCAAGCACTTTATACTCGTTCAAAGGAACAACATTTTGAATGTCTATGAAATTACTACTTTCATAGTTTCTTGCATCAAAGTTACTCTCGGGGGAATACTCATCAAAATAAAGAGCCATTTGCTCCTTAACCATACTATCTTGTATTGGACTAACTGATTCTAAAATATCCTCAACTTTTACATCCAATACAGCACAAAGATCAAGTACATTTTGTTTAATCGGAGAGTAGTTATTGGATAAAATCTTTGAAAGCTGGCTCTTTTTCATTTTTAAAATATTTGCCAATTCCGTTTGTGTGTTAACCCCTATGTTTTCCATATGTTTATGGATTTTTTCTTTACTAAGCGCAAACAATTATAACCCTCCTCGGTTAAAAATATATTTAACAAATGATGGGTTTTATTTTATAGATTTGAGAGTTAAATGTCAACAAGAACAAAACTATTTATTTGCAAAGTTCATATATTACTATCGCGTGAAATTTCTACCGACTTACGAGATACGTTCGTTTAGTTTTTTAGGTCTTCCATCTCTTATAAAAGAATTCAAAAGATTAGTAACCCCTGCTTGTTCGAGGGGCTTCTGCCAAAAATCTATTTGAACTTAATCAATTCGCTATTTAAACTAGAATCAGGATCAATCACATCTCTTAGCTTCAGTCCTCGTATAACCGAATCATAGTTTCAGCTGCTACTTTCTTATTTTGTATTAAATAATCAACAAAATTGAACCAGCTACCACACTCATTCAGAATAATGGCATCGGTAGAAATTACATAATTACAGGAGCTTAACAACGTGTCTGGATTTAGCACAACTTCAACTTGATGAGAGAGTCCAATTTGGTCTAACACCTCAATCAGCTTCGTTTTTAGCCTACCTGAATTCGAGATTGGTGCGTCCAAATAGACAACTGCCTTGGCGACACCAAGTTCATGCAAAGTACTTCCAAACAATTCGATTGCAGTTTCTGTTTTGTCAATTAGATGATAAGTCCCTCTAAGTCCAGCCAAATCACGATAGCATCCATCCGCACAGTGCAAAACGACTCCATCTGATAAAAGCACTTCTAATGTTATGATCAAATTAAAGCCATCAATATAGACTTGTTGACCACTAAGTGCCTCGGGCGTCAGCGCCTTCTTTTGACGTAATGTAATCTCATTGGTTGAGCAAACCGATCTTAGTATGGCGTCTCTTTGGCGTTTCTGAAGCAAATACCGATTCGAAACAAAGGTAAGTGCTGACTTTATTGGATAGTCTCGATTCAGTAACCACATGACTTCATGATGTGCTTTCTTTAACAAAGGCCACTGATAATCGGAGAAAAGTTTTCGATCCTCAATGGATACACCGCGTGTTTTTTTTGAATTTGTCATCATACAAACCTTTCATGATTCTAAGTTAAAAGTTAGTATGATTATATCAAAGCAGATGCTCCTTGACCGAGAAACTTAAGATCATCTGCTTCAAATTAGTTTTCACTCACATTTAGTTTGCTAACAAATGAAGTTCGTAAGCATCACGCTGCTCACGAACCTCATATTTATTGCCCAATGATAACTCATCTTTTGATTATGATAACTAAAGCTTTGCTTTGCGATAATTCATCATTTAATTACGATAACTAAACCGTTGCTTTACGATAACTCATCTTTTGCTTACGATAATTCAACCGTAGCTTACGTTAACTCGTTCAACAAGTCTTCTTTCAAAAGTCTTTTCATGATTTTACCCGTTGTGTTCTTTGGCAGCTCAGCAACGAATCGGTATTGCGAAGGGATTTTGTACTTCGCAAGATGTTGCCCACAATAGGCTTGAAGCCCCTCTGCCGTTAAATTCTCATTCCGTGAAACAACACAGCAGTAGATTTCTTCGCCCAGCTTTGGATTTGGCAACCCAACGACAGCCGCTTCGACAACATCAGGATGCGCATACAACACTTCTTCCACCTCTCGCGGATAAACATTGAAGCCGTTCAGGATAATCATTTCTTTCTTTCGATCAACGATAAAGAAGAAGCCCTCATCATCAACTTTTGCGAGATCACCTGTATAAAGCCATCCATCCCTAATAACTGTCTGGGTTTCTTCGGGTTGCTTGTAATAGCCCTTCATCACATTTGGACCCTTTACAATCAATTCACCAACTTCATTTGATGGTAACAAATTGCCCGCTTCATCAACGATCCGATTTTCGACATTTGGAATCGATAACCCAATTGATCCTGGTTTACGAATGCCTTGTAATGGGTTAAAGGTTGTGACTGGTGATGCTTCAGATAGCCCATAGCCTTCAGCAATCGGTACCCCAAATCTTTCTTCGAATTCTGATAGAAGTGCAACCGGCATCGCTGCCCCACCTGAGATACAAACTCGGAGTGACTGAACTACCTCATTCCCCACCCCTGGTACTTGTAGCAAATAGTTGTACATACTTGGTACACCTGCAAAGAGTGTAGCTTTGTATTTAGCAATTGACTGTAAGACATCCACAGGATGAAATTTCGGCAACACGATTAAAGATGCTCCTTTTACTAAAGGGGCATTCAAACACGCTGTTAAGCAAAACACATGAAACATCGGTAATACTGCGACAACTTTGTCTCGTTCAGAGATTTCTAAGCTCGATGCGCTATCAATGGCATTACTGTACAGATTCTGATGTGTAAGCATTGCACCCTTTGGTTTTCCAGTTGTACCAGAAGTGTATAATATGACTGCACAATCATGAGGATCTAGTACAGGTGCCGCAAAATCCGGATTATCCTTGTAGACAAAATCAAACGCCCAAAGGTCGATAAAGTCATTTTGTAAATCGGTAACTACATCTTGATCGATAACGATGACAGAGGTTAGGTTTGGTAAGTTAGGCGAGATGAATTTCACGAGTGGGGTTAATGCCGAAACTGTAATAATGGCTTTGACATCACCATCTTGTAATATGTATGATAGCTCATCTCTTGAGAAAGTTGGGTTAATCGGAATTACTGTGGCTCCTGCACGGAAAGCCCCATATAAACCAATAATGAATTGCGGACAATTCCCGATCAGTAGCGCAATATGATCACCTTTACCAACTCCCATGGACTCAAGACCTGCTGCAAAACGAGTTACTTGTTGATCAAGTTGTTGGAAGCTTATTTCACTTTCTGCGAAATATAATGCTGGCTTCTCCGGAACTTGCAACGCTGTTTGCTGCAAATGCTGATGTAGATTCAAACAATCCCTCCTCTTAATTAAATCATTATTCAAAACAAATCCCAGCAGGTTAAACTATGAAAGCAATCAGAATTATTAAATATCTATTCGTAAGTACCATTATTTAGACTTCAACTCCACTTTTAAAAGAGGTATGATATGGCTAGAAGATTGAATGGAGGATAACTTAATGAATCATGCACGTACTACCATCGAAGCGTTAGAGCTTGTGTTACAAAATCAGTGGGGACCATCGGAAAGTGGTGATGAATACATCGTTTTCACCAAATATGGTTTGCAAATCAGTGTGATGCCTAATGTAGTGATTAGCCCTGACAGCGCAGTCGCCCATATTGATTTTCTGGTAACACACCCAAGTTTCGATGAACCCATTTTCGATACGTCATCCAGTGTTGGTGAAAAAGCAGATGATGCCATTGGAAAAGCAGTATTTATGTTTATCCAAACCATTTTAGATTCGATCAAATTGTGTCTGGATCGTGAAAAGCCAAGTGCCGAATTGGCTTCAACACTTGACGGGAAACTTCATGAGTGGAATGTCTATTTTAGTAATATCGTTGGCATTGGAAATAGTGATGAGGTTGATAATATCAATTTCTTTGAAGAATTGTTACCTTACTTTTCTAATCATTTAGGTACTCGAAAAATGTGTTGGGTCAAAATATTTGCTGCGTTAATTAATGGGGAGATTACTTCTGAGGTTCGATTCAATAATTTTGTTAGTGCTGAGCTTTCAACAGCATTGCACAAGCTCATCGAAACTTGGTCGAAGGATACAAATTTCGTCACAAAGAAGCAGGTACTCTTTTTCGAACAAAAAGATTCCACTTACAAACGTTATCCGTACACAAAGATTCAAATTGAGGAGCTAGCATGTCAAGCAGTCGAGATACTTGGGTCAGCTAACACCGATGAAAAATATCAAAACCGGTATCAAGACCTATTAGCCGTAACAAATGATCCACATCTTGCTCAAGAGTTGATGAGTTTCATCCCTGAAATTTGTGCTGAACTCCATTTTGATGAGGTTTGGTTAGGAGAAAAATTTGGTGTTGCCAAAGAAAACGATACACTGGAAGTCTACATGGATCAGTTTACTTGCTATCGATGGATACAAGAACGAGTAATCAAAGGATTTGTCTCGGGAGAATTTTCATCAGAGTTATACAAGGAAATCATTTATTCGAGTGCAACACTAAATGTAATTAATCAAGCAACAGAAGCTGGCAGTGAACTAAAGGATTTAACGATTTCGGTAAGTATGAATGTTGACGAAGATTATCAAGTGAGGTAAATCCGGAGCTATTTATCTATTATGCTGTTACTAGGGTGGTGGTGAAAATGGGCGAGGCATACCATATATTATGTAATGACTGTGATTTCAAAAAGGATATTTGGGTTGGAATAGGTTTCAACCATTGTTACCCAGATTCCGCCTACAAATTAATGAAGAATCCAAAGATAAAAGCAGAAATAAAAAATAGGCTGCCATTTGTTGTTGCAGCACCAAGTGTATATGATTCATTTTTCCATTGCCCGAATTGTGATTTTATTGATAGCAAATTATTTGTATCCATGATCACTTTGGGGACAGATACAGATGTCTTAGATGCTATACCTCTATTGGAGGAACAATTGTTTGTATCAATCAAAAATGAAGCGATTTATTTTGAAACTACATATAGCTGCCCGAACTGCCAAACAAAACTAGAGAATTTGGGTAGCAACTATGAGTTTGAAAATATAAGTGAGATTCCATGTCAACAATGCCGAAGGCACTCACTGACAGCACAACCGTTCATGGATTGGGACTAAGTCTATTATCTGCACCAAAATCATAATGGTCTATCATTTCAACCATGGTAGACCTAAACTCAAGGGCGGTGCGCGCGACCCACAAGGCGGAGCCTATCATTTCAACCATGGTAGACCTAAACCGTTTACTGCCCCAACCCGTTTCAACCACAAATAAGTTCTATCAATTCCGCAATGGTTACATCCCCAAAATACTTCTCAATCGCAACATCCCGCAGTGCTAGCGCTAGCGATTGCTGATCATATCGTGTGCCTACTAGCGTTTGTTCAAGCTCTGAGATATCGCTTTGCCCAAAGAAATCACCATAGATTTTGCAATCGGCAATTTTCCCTGCAGTCACATTGAGACGGATATCAATCTGACCAATTGGAAAGCGATGTACACGAGTTAGATCGAATTGCGGAGACTTGCCGTAATTCCAATCCCAATCCTGATACCTAGTTTTTGCAATCTCTTTAATCTGTCGCCAGTCCGTTTCCGTCCATTGATAAGTTGGTATATGGACTTCCTCTTGGAAAATCTCTTGCAAAAGCACCTTGCGAAAATCCTCCATGCTTATTTCTTTCACTAGAAATTCCGAAATATTTGCAACTCGACTGCGTACTGATTGGATGCCTTTCGAAAGAATTTTTTCCTGCTTCACGTTTAGCGCAGCGACAAGGTTTTCAATATTCAAATTAAACATTAGGGTACCATGATTAAACATCCTCCCCTTTGAAGCGAACTGTGCGTTGCCTGAAATCTTGCGTTCGTCCACTTGCAGGTCATTCCGACCACTCAACTCTGCGTTAACACCCATTGAGCGCAGCGCAGTGACAACTGGCTCAGTGAACTTGCGAAAATTATGAAAACTATTCCCATCATCATTTGTGATGAAACTGAAATTCAAATTACCTAAATCGTGATATACTGCACCCCCACCCGAAAGTCGGCGGACAACAGGGAGCTGGTGCTTTTCTACATAAGACTGATTGATCTCCTGCATCGCAACTTGATTCTTCCCAATTATGATCGAAGGACGATTAATATAGAAGAGCAGATAGTCATCATCAACCGACAAATTCTTCAATGCATACTCTTCAATCGCTAAATTCAGATGTGGATCAGTAATACCCTTATTATCAAGAAAAATCATTTGCCTACCCCATTTCTTTTAAAATCCGCATATCTACTTGTTCCTTATAAGAAAACCGCAAATTCTTTTACAAGCCAATGTGAACAAAACTGCAATTTACAAGAGTCGCTGCATATCCTCAGGCAATGCTGCAGTTATTTCGATTTCCTGCCCTGACACTGGATGCACGAAACTAATTTTGCAACAGTGCAATGCCTGCCGCTTCATATGGTTTGTGCTCCCGCCATAAAGATCATCACCAATTAAGGGGTGACCAATATGTGAAAGATGCACCCGGATTTGATGGGTGCGCCCAGTGAAAAGCTGCAGGCGAACATGACTAAACTCCGTCAGATGCCTATCACTAGTTGCTTCATCTATTGGCTCAACTTGACCTGTTAATAGTTGCTGTTCACCCATTTCGTGGACAGCAATCCGTTCATAAGCTGTATGCGCATATTTGCCATCTGGGCGAACTTCTCTTTCAATAATGCTATCTGTCTTCCGCCCAATTGGCTCGATAATGCTACCTTGTTCAGAAATCTCACCATGCACAAATGCTTCGTACTGCCGCTTCACCTGGTTTTTCTGCTGTGCTAGTGAAAGAAGATGATGAATGTGACGATGCTTTGCAATGAGTACAATGCCAGAAGTGTCCCGATCCAATCTAGTGACAATATGAATGGTTGCATGCAGTTCAATTTGTTGATAGTGATATAGCAAGGCATTTGCCAAGCTTCCCGCTTGCTGCAAGTTGGATGGAATGGTATTCATCCCGGCTGGTTTATTCACGACAATCACTACATCATCTTCATATAATATTTTCAGCGGAATGTTCTCTGCAAGTATTTTCTCACTTGGGTTTTCAGGTGGAAAAACAACCTCAATTATATCGCCCGTTTGCAAAGGTACACGAACATTTTGTGCAATACCATTGATGGTAATATGTCCTCCATGAAACTTAATGTCCTTTAATGCTGTCCGTGATATTTGCCGTTCAACTAGAAATTGTCGCAACAATTTATTGGTATCGGCGGCGGCTGCAACCCATGATAACGAGAATTTATTCACAAGCGCCTCCCGTTTGAATCGGTTTTTTTAAAAACTTAGTTACCCATTAATTCGGTAATAGTTGTATCCAAACTCTTCTTTTTCAAAAATGACACCATTTGCCTCAATTATTTACAGGAGGCAATGTTAGTGGGCTTGCAATTAATCACAATATCGTGGACACCAATCCTGTGAAGTTCAGGGATGATCAATGCCAAATTATTGGATTACAGTTATCTCCCCATTCCAATGAACGAATCACGAACACGGTTCCAAAACGGGAATGACCGGTATCGGGCAAAACGCACTGTTCTTTCACTCACTTTAAAAGTGATCGTCTTTACATTTGTGTGAATGGAATTCAAGTGATCAATGGATAGTCGAAACTGATCTTGGTTGTTTGGGTACAGTTTAACAATATGATGCTCAGGAAACACAAGGGAAGATCCTATTGTTCGATACACGCGATTGTTGATTGAAGCCATCTCTGCCATCTGCATGACTGGAATAGAGGGATGGATCAACGCACCCCCAAGTGATTTATTGTAAGCAGTACTCCCAGATGGAGTTGAAAAACAAAGTCCGTCACCCCGGAAACATTCAAATGGAGCATTATTGATTTCCACATCCACAACCAATGTAGGTGCAACACTTTTCACAGTGGATTCATTTAACGCAAGATAACTGATAGGCGCCTGTTCATCGTGGAAAGTCAATTCCACACTTAATAACGGATACTCAACGATCTGCGCTTGTTCTTTCGCAACTTCTAGAGCAAGAAAGACCATCTCATCCACTGACCAATCAGCATAGAATCCTAGATGACCAGTATGAATACCAACAAAAGCGGTGTGATCTAAGATCGACTTATAGCGATGAAACGCATATAATAAAGTTCCGTCTCCGCCAACCGTAATGACAATATTCGGATTATCATTGTCCATTTCTAATTTCTTGTTCTCTAAGTGAATTTGAAGTTTTGACTTTATATCATTTGAATGCTCATCGCCTCTAGAAATTACTGCAAACTTCATGAATTAAATACCTACCCTCTTCAAAAAACATACTTGTGAATTTATTCTACCAAATTTTCATTTGCAAATCATCCTGATCAAATACATAATACTTATATAATCGAATTTACACAGGAGTTAAAAATGTCGGAGCAAAAAGAAATAGAATTCAAAAACCTGCTAACTGAATCAGAGTTCATTAGATTATTGACAACATTCAACATCCACGAGACAGACTTTCACCAGCAAACGAATTACTATTTTGAAACGGAGAACTTCTCCCTCAAAGCATTGCAGATGGCACTTCGTGTTCGTCAAAAAAACGACCAATATGAACTCACTTTAAAGCAACCTGCACTAGATCAAATAGGCTTGTTAGAAACCAACCAGCCCATTACCTCCGAACAAGCAATGAGCTTTATTAATCATTGTGAGGTCCCTTCTGGTGAAGTAGCGGGCAAGTTACAAACAATTTCACCCTCAATGAACTTTACTTGTTTTGGCAAATTGGACACAGAGCGTGCAGAAATCGAATACCAAAACGGTATACTGGTTTTCGACAAAAGTCGCTACCTCAATTCAGAAGATTTTGAGCTAGAATATGAGGTTTCTGATTTCGATAAAGGCAAGGCAACCTTCGAGGCATTACTTGACACATTGCAAATCCCTTCAAGAAAGACCAAAAATAAAGTTCAAAGACTATCTGAGCGGCTTAACATGTAGCTACTGTTAGTATAAAATGCAATCATTTTCGGAAGTGCCACTGACGCTTGAAAAAAATAAGCAATATGTACATTGCAAATTCCGACAAACCTGATCCCCTGCAAAATCACGAATTAATTGCTGGGGATTTTTTCATGCAAGAAAAACAACTTGCACGCCGTCCTTACTGCTTCTAAGCAACTTTTCAACAAAGCAATAAGCATAACTCGCTACTAATCTTTCGTTATATTTTATAGAATTCTTTTTATCGAAAAACTCCTCGAAAATTCGTCTATTCTGTCTAGAAAACGGGAGTTAGCTCATAATTTGTTCAGAATTATATAAGAAACTGTCGAACGCTGTTGAAATGTAGGTTATATCTTTTGAAACTTTCAAAGAGTTTTGTTAAACTATTTAAAATCGTTGAAGTATGAAAGAATTCACTTTTGACGAAAATATAATTATGTCTTATTAAATAGTAGATAAAGGGGAAAGAGCATGTCTAAAAAGAAAAAAACTAAACCATTAGAACTCTACTACTTTATCGATCCCATCAATCCAGATTGTTGGAGTCTCGAGCCAGTGATCAAAAAACTGCAAATAAAGTTTGGGGAGTATTTCTCATTAAGGTATATCTTAACTGGAAATATTTCAACTTGGAATATTCCATCGAACAGACATCGTGAATTAGCTGCTGTTTGGGAAACCGCTGCTAGTCGATCTGGTATGTCCTGTGATGGAGCTCTTTGGCTCGAATCGCCTATTCATGCTCCATACAAAGCATCCGTTGCCGTCAAGGCAGCAGAAATGCAGGGGCAGCAAGCAGGGATTCAGTTTTTACGAAAAATCCAAGAGGCAGTTTTTATCCGCAAGCAGGATGTAACTGATATAGACGTCCTCGTAGAAATTGCTAAAAGCATCGGCCTTGATATTGAGGAATTCAAGCAGGATTTAAGTTCAGCAGGGGCTGCTAAAGCATTTCAATGCGATCTGAAGATATCCAGAGAAATGCATGCAGAATTTTCACCATCAATTGTTTTCTTTAACCAAAATATTTCTGATCCCGGACTAAAGATTTCTGGCATCTACTCGTATTCTGTTTACAAACAAATTATTTCTGAAAAGCTTGGCTTTACTCCCAACGAAGCGCCATTACCCGATATAGTGAGCTTCCTTAGAAAATACGGCACTGTTGCATCGACAGAAATTAGCGAAGTTTATGACATGAAAGAGAATGAAGTTACCTTTCAAATGAATAAAATAATGAAAACAGGTCTGGTTGAAAAAATCCCAGCAAAGCACTGTGATTTTTGGAAGCTGTGCATCTGTTTGCAATCTCTCGCTTGGCTTAGTGCATAAGTCGCTTCAACAGCAATAGAATTTCGCACCCG
>JAVBKB010000104.1:0-11779 GCA_031554275.1 Caryophanales bacterium
AAGATAATCAAAATTGATATATTCGTAAACATCAAATGCACATTCATCCATTATTACGCCTCCCCAAATGCATTCCTATTCTTTTTTCGATAATTGCAAGGCTTTCAAAATCCCCTTTATTGGACTTGATTTTCCGTACATCAAGACACCACCTTTATAGACGCGAGCCCCAAATGTCGCCATAAGTATAATAGAAGCAATTAGGATGACTATCCCTATTAATGGCTGCCATATTGGAATATCCAACATTCCAACTCTGAGGAACATGATCATTGGTGTGAAGAACGGGAAGAATGAAGAAATTGTGATAAAATTAGCGCCTGGTGAACCGAGACCGAAAATCGCAATATAGAAACCGATCAATGCCAACATCGTCATTGGTAATACTGTGTTTTGTACATCTTCCACCCGTGATACTAATGATCCTAGCAACGCAGCTAATGTTGCAAAGAGAAAATACCCGAGTAAGAGGAAGATGATTCCGAAAACTATTGTTTTCACTGATACTTTATCAAATGAGAAGAAGCCGGAAATTGATTCTGACCCACTACCGCCTTTGAACGAAAACACACCAGCAGTGATGATGATTGCCATTTGTGTAAAGCTTAATAGCGCAACGCCAACGATCTTTCCAAACATTTGTTGTGTTGGTGGGACACTTGAGATCAGTATTTCCATGACACGGGATGACTTTTCTGTTGCTACTTCAGTAGCGATCATACTTGCATAAATCATTACACTCATTCCAATAAACATCAGCATGACATACACAAGACCACGTGTCTGATTTAATTCATCTTCTGTTTTTGCTGCGCTATCAAGTTTAATTGCTCCAGACTTTTCATCAATTGCAATCGCGACTTTTTCAAATTTAACTGGAGAAAATAGCTGTGTCAATTGATCCTGTGAGACTTCCATGTGTTGTGCTGATTCAAATACCTTTACTTGCTGAAGTGTATTTTGTAACTTGTCAATGACACCTTGATCACTAATTGATAGCGTTTTGTAGACACCGCTTGGTAAATCATTTTCAACGTCAATTATTAAATAGCTTTCAATGTCTTTATCTTTGATTGACTTTTCAGCTGCCTCTTCATTATCAAAACTTTTGAGTGTGATATCACTGTTATTTGTTTCTGAATTTTGTTCAAGTTGCTTGTAAATTTGCTCTGGTGCAATGACACCAATATTTTGATGATCATCATCAAAAAGGCTTATGATACTAGAAATGTTACCAAGTGCCACTATGAGTAATATCATGATAGTAGTCATGATAATGAATGATTTGGCTTTGACCTTTGATAAATACGTGTGCTTCACAACTGTCCAAAACTTATTCATATTTCTCACCTACCGTTTCCACAAAGATTTCATGAAGTGATGGCTCTTCTAAAGCAAATTTCCGTACAAATCCCATTTTCATGACGTCTTTCTGAATTATCGCTGCATCAGATTCATTGGCAATTTGTAAGATAACTCCCTCTGCATTTTTGTGAAACTTTAGAACTTGAGGATGATTTTCTAATTGGGATAAATCAAAGTCTGCATGGATAAGAATATTCTTTTTGCCAAAAGAACGCTTTATTTCTGCTAGTTTACCCTTTACAACAGTTTGACCTTTTAATAGAATACATAAATATTCACATAGTTCTTCAACATGTGACATTTGATGACTAGAAAAAACAATTGTCATACCAGCTTGCTTCAATTGTTCAATAGCCGCAATCAATAAGTCTGCATTCACGGGATCAAGTCCGCTAAATGGTTCGTCTAGTATTACTAATTTCGGTTTGTGGATCACTGCAGCAATGAATTGAATTTTCTGCTGATTACCTTTAGAAAGTTCTTCCACCTTCTGATCAAAATATTCTGGAACTTTGAAAAACGCTAACCATTTCTTTAGCTCTGCAATCGTTTCCTTTTTCTCCATTCCTCTTAGTGCAGCAAGATAAACCATTTGCTCACTTACTTTCAGCTTTGGATACAAACCTCTTTCTTCAGGCAAGTAGCCAATGATACTACTTTTTGAATAATCGATTTTCTGATCATCCCAAGTTATTTGGCCATCCGTAGGTTCTAATAATCCAAGTATCATCCGAAAAGAAGTTGTTTTGCCTGCCCCATTCGCCCCTAGAAAACCAAAAACTTCGCCTTGGGGAATTCTTAACGATAAATTATCAACTGCTGTGAATTTACCGAATCGTTTGGTAATATTCTTTAATTCTAATGCCATGTCTTACCCCTCCTGAAAACAGATTATTTTTATTGCAAAATACTAAGTGAATTTTTATTGGTGGCGACTTAACTATTACGTATTCATTTGACTACACTTACACTATAAAGAAATAGCTGAATCATGTAAGCGTCAGTGTGAAAAGATGCTTCGAACCAACAAAAACTTTTCTTCAAATCACCTCTTACAAACGCTTATAAATATCAGAATTCTTGCCGATCTTTCTGAACAACTTCAACTTGCTATCATTTCAAAAGTATAGATTACCATTGATAGTTTGTCCAATGGATAATAAATAGGGAAATAATGTACTGCGTTCAATATGATGATAAAAAATGATGGGTCTTCAGTCATGTGAAGGGCGATGCTAGGTTACGGACATCCTGATTTTCAACATCGTCCTTTTCCACAATCAATCAAAAAAGCAAAGCCAGCTATACAATAATAGTATAGTTCGCTTTGCGATAACTGTCAAGCTGACTTTGCATTTTGTTGATAATTAAGTAAACCCAATTTTGGAATGACATTAAAAATGACGATAATTTCAAAACACTATCCCATAAAAATAGAGTAACTGCTTGGGGATTTTTTCGTGATAAGAAAAATCGACCATGAATTTATTTTCTGTTTGTTCAGTAAATCGGATTATTTTTCGCAATTTGGACAGGTTCCATAGACTTCAAATTTATGTGAAGAAATTTGGTATCCAATTAGGTTTTCAGCTACACCATCCATTGGGCAGAACTCAATATTTTTGGTCATACCACATTGATTGCAAATGAAATGGTGATGATGTGATGAACAGCAGGAAAATCGAAAGTGCTTTTCACCCGAAAGTTCCGTTTGCTCAATAATCCCTAAATCCACGAATATTGCTAAGTTTCGGTAAATAGTATCGTAGCTTAAACGAAAAAAGTTTGCGTGAACAAATTCGAGTACTTCCTTTGCTGATAAGTAACGATCATGCTTCGAAAAGATTTGTAATAATGCTTCTCTTTTGTCAGTGTACTTATAACCATTTTCTTTTAGCACTAAAATCGCCTCAGTTACATTCAAACTGCTCACCCCTTTTTCAATCGTGTATTGACTAACCTTGCAAAACTAATACAACCCAAAAGGATCATGATTGCAATCAAAACAATAGTTCCTCCAGGTGCAATATCCAACGAGTAAGACAAAAGCAATCCTGCTACTACTGCTATCTCTGCAAATATAATTGACCAAACCATTAGTTGTTTAAAGCTCTTTGAAATCCGCATAGCAGCAGCAACCGGTAAAGTCATTAATGAGGATACAAGCAGAATGCCAACAATTCTCATTGAAGCAGCGATAACCAATGCCACCATTACAATGAAAAGAAAGTGAATCGTTTTCACCTTCAGCCCAGTAGTTTTTGCATACTCCTCGTCAAATGATAATGTAAACAAAGCTTTATAGAACAAAACTACTGTAAACAATACAACAACTGCAATTGCAACAACAATCATGAGATCTGTCCGGCTTACCGCTGTCACACTACCAAATAGGTAATTAAATAAATCAGTGGTAAACCCTTTTGCTAATGAAATAAATATCACACCTAAACCAATGCCTGCCGACAAAATAATTGGAATAGCTAGCTCTTGATAATTCTTATAGACGGTTCGTAGTTTTTCGATAAATAGTGCGCCAATTATTGAAAAACTCATACCAATATAGAGCGGGTTTAATCCTGCTAAGGCAACAACTTTCTTTGATAGCAGCAAACTTAAGGCAATTCCTGCTAAAGTGACATGACTAAGAGCATCAGCAATCATCGAAAGTCTTCTTACAACAACGAAGACACCCAACACAGGCGCTATTATTCCAATAATAATCCCTACTAGAAAGGCGTTTTGAAGAAACTCATAATGAAAAATATCTGATATCACAGCTTCGCCTCCTCATGAATACACCCATATTGCTCATGGAATTCTTTACTGCGCAGTTTTGAGAATTCCTGATTGCATCCATCAAAAATCACCGTTTTCTGCAAAGAAATAATTCGGCTAGCATACTTTGTGATTTCTTCAGTATCATGTGTAGACATCAAAATCGTAATCTGTTCGCTAACATTTAGGTCCTTGATTAACTGATAGAACTCATGCAGATGTTGGTCATCTATCCCAACAGTCGGTTCATCGAAAATAAGTAGTGCAGGTTGATTAACAAGCGCTCTTGCAATAAAAACACGTTGCTGCTGCCCTCCTGATAACTCACCAATGTTTCGATAAACATATTCTTTCATATCAACGAGTTCTAATGCTTGCTTGCATTTCTCTTTGTCCGCTTTAGTCCAAAGCCCAAAATAATGCTTATTACTCACCAATCCACTTACCACAACTTCTTCAACTGTTGCTGGGAATCCAGTATTGAAAGCGTTTGCCTTTTGTGAAACAAAGCCAACCTTCTCCCAATTTCGAAATTGTGGTAATGATGTTTCAAAAAGCTTTATCTCGCCTTGTTGAAGCTTAATAATTTGTAAGATTAATTTCAATAAGGTGGATTTACCTGTACCATTTGCGCCAACAATGCCAACAAATTCCCCCTTCTGAACGGAGAATTGTACATTATCCAATACAAGATCACTTTCATACCGATAGGATAGTTTTTCAATTTGCAAAATGTTTTTAGTCATCATTTCTTCCTTCTCGTTCTAAATCATAATCATTCCGATTTGCGTATTTCATTATAAAGCAAATCATCTGTATTGTAAATCGACAACTATGGGGTGAGAGCAATGAATTTTTACCAAACACTTGTTAATCAAAAAATCCGTCATCTGACACCGGCCGATTTAAAAGATCTTGGCGCTACGTATGGAATTCATTTAAGCGACCAAGAAGCAACTCAAGTTGTTCATAAATTAAAAACAACGCCTATCGACATTTTCAATGAGTCAGATAGACGTCGTTTAATAAATGAGTTAGCAACTGTAACTTCTCCAAGGGTTATCGCACAATGCGAAGCATTGTTCTTTCAATTTACGGGAATGAAATTGTAAACAATTGTTCAGAAATTCTATCATTTTGCGGGCAACAAACATTATAACCATTTGTAATAAAGAGGTAGCGCTTCTTTATTACTGCCACTTTGGGTCGTCTGCCTTCAAAAGTTGACTTGCGGCAGAATTCTTTTCAATCGAGTTGAAAATAAATGCCCCGATCATAACAACAGTAAATTCACCAATAGCTACATACACCATTGAAATGAAAAGCGGAAGATCAACAAAAATGTATAACTCAATTCCAACGACAATCCCATTAACGATTGCTGCAATGACGGGCACAAACCATTTATTTTTCACTAGGTAAATCAAAACGCAAACCACCCAGCTTGCTCCCCCACCAATAAACACATCAATAATCCCGATCTGTGACCATAGATTCGCTACCATACAACCGACTACAAGTCCAGGTATGTACCTCCGATTGTAAAAAGCAAAGAAAATCAAAATTTCAGAAAACCTAAATTGAATATCCCCATAAGAAAGGGGTGCAATCCCTACTGTTAATACAACATACATGGCAGCAAGAATCCCATTCATTGCTAAATCTTTATTGGTTATTTTTCTAAACATCACGCGTTCCTCCAGTATTCGTCACCAAAATCAAAAAACCGCACTAAAAACTAGTGCGGTTTCAATAATGTCCACATAGCCTAGTTTTTTTTAGAGGGATGGTCTTCGAACCTCTTATTATTTTCAACATTTGAAAGTATACCGAATTTATGTTGAGCTGGCAAGGAAAATCATGTTCCTTGTGGTCAGCTTATTTATACTGATTTATTCAATAATTTCTCATCAAAATTGCCGCTTCTCAACATTTCAATTTCTTCTTTGTAGGGCGCAATGGACTTATCGTCACCAAGGTATGGTGTTTCTAATATCTTGGGAATATCGATCAATTGCGGGTGATGAACAATATGGTGGAGTGTTTGAAAACCAATATGACCGTAACCAATATTTTCATGACGATCCTTTGCTGCTCCCTGTTCATTTTTACTATCATTCACATGAATAACTTTGATTCGATCAACGCCGATGATTTTGTCGAAAATATCCAACACGCCATCAAAATCTTCCTTCACATTGTAGCCAGCATCATGTGTATGACAGGTATCGAAGCAGACAGTCAACTTCTCATTCAGTGTAACCCCATCAATTATCCGAGCAATTTCTTCAAAGGTCTTACCGCATTCCGATCCCTTACCAGACATCGTTTCTAAAGCGATTTGCACCACTTGATCTTTCCGAAGTACTTCATTTAAGCCCTCAATGATTTTGGCAATTCCAACCTCTGTTCCTTCGCCAACATGCGCGCCAGGGTGAAGAACGATCTGCTTTGCGCCAAGCGCTTCTGTTCTTTCAATTTCTTTTTGTAAAAACTCTATGCCTAATTTAAAAGTTTCAGGCTTGACTGCATTGCCAATATTAATAATATATGGTGCATGCACGATAAACTCAAGGATATTGTTTTCCTTCATCAAAGCAGTTCCAGCTTCAATATTTAGGTCAGCAATATCTTTTCGACGCGTATTTTGAGGTGCCCCAGTGTAGATCATAAAAGTATTGGCCTTGTATGAAAGCGCCTCTTTTACAGAGCCCAGAAACATGTCTTTACCACTCATGCCAACATGTGAGCCTAATTTAATCATAGCAACTCTCCTATTTGTATTTATGATTTTGAATTGTATTTTGCTTTTGTAGCAGCCTTGGAAGCCTTAATCCCTTGGCGAACATTAGCACGACGTTCTTGCTCTTTCACCTTCTTTACCTCAAAAGCATGTTTCTTCTTATAGCCAGGTTTAATTTTCTTGGATTTAACAACCGTCTTTTTGGGTGCAGCTGTCTTCGGAAGCTCACGCTTCTTTCGATGGTGGCGATCTTTTACTTCAACGAGTTCCCCATTAACAATATCCTTGTTAGCGAACTGGATACCCATCTTTTCTAAGCGAGCAATCGCGCCGTCATCATCCTCTTCATAAACCGTAATGGCAACACCCGTTAAATCAGCTCTACCTGTACGACCTGAACGATGAATATAGAAATCTAAGTCCTGAGGGATCTCAGCATTGATTACATGACTAACACCTATAATGTCGATGCCTCTTGCTGCTAGATCAGAAGCGACTACATATTGGTATTTTAAATCATTAATTTCTTTCATAACACGTTTTCGCTCACGAGCAGGTAAATCTCCATGAAGCAGTCCGACTTTTAATCCTAATGTTGCTAACTCTCCATGCAGGATATCCGCATTCTTTTTGGAATTAGCAAAGATTAATGCTAAATAGGGATTCATATTCATCAAAATATTCTTGATTAATGAGGCCCTATTGCGATGCTTGAGTGGGACAAGAATATGTTTAATCTGCTTTGCTGCAACTTGCATTGGATCAACTTCAATATGTTTTGGGTTCTGCATATATTTCTTCAAAAACGGATGAAGTTTCTCTGGAATTGTCGCGGAAAATACCAACATTTGAAGGGTTGGCGACATCCTTGCTGCAATACGGTCCACATCTTCCATAAACCCTAAATCAATCATAAGATCCGCTTCATCTACCACCAAAACAGTCGATTTATACACGCCCAGTGCCTGCGCATCAACTAAATCATAGATTCGCCCTGGTGTGCCAATCACTAATTGTGGTTGCTGCTTCAGTTTATCAATAGTTCGTTGTTTATCAGTTCCACCAATATAGTTACGGATATCAATTTGTTTATCTATTGGAAAATGAGCATTCAAGGATTGAGCAGCTTCAAATATTTGAGTTGCTAATTCTCTTGTAGGTGCAGCGATAACAGCTTGAACAACCTCTTTCTCGACATTTATTCTTGCAAGGATTGGCAATAGAAAAGCATGCGTTTTCCCCGTACCTGTTTGCGACTGACCAATAATGTTCTTCCCACTTAAAACCGCAGGAATTACTCTCTCCTGAACAATTGTCGGATGTTGGAAGCCAACCTTCTGCACAGCAATTTCAATATGGGCTGGCAGCTTAAAAATTTCAAATGTATTCACAAAGTACCTCTTTTCAAACAAATTTAACAAAATGATTTAATTTTTGATTTTTCAATTATATCATAATGTGCACCGCATAGATGCATGAATAACTTTTCATGCTTAATCCATAATAATAATGTCTCACCTTGGAAACATGGCGAATAATCCTGATTGCCGATTAAAATAGTGAATGATTTGTCCGGAGATTTTTCATCTCGCGCAGCAAAAAATGCGCGAATATCTAAATATTTAAGCACTTTTTTAACAAAGCGAGATGGAAAATTTCCACAAAGCATTCGCTATCTTAATCGGTAATCAGGATAAATTGTCGCGATTCAAACTGTTTCTAGAAATTCAAAAGGAGTTTAGAAAAATGCAAAATCAAGGGCAAACGAACTTAAATCAACAAACAAATCATGGTGGACATGAAATGTTTGACGTAAAAGAAGCGATTTCAGGAACTGTAGACACTTTAAATCAGTATTTGATGCTCAAACAACATGTCAAGGATCAAGAGCTTCTTGATATTCTAAACCGTCAATACACCTATATCCAAGACGAGTACACAACCACTGTTGAAAGTTTTCAAACTGGAAAAGACCCCTCAAAAGTGCAACAACCATACCAAATGAATCAAAATAATAATTTCACTTATGGGCTAAAGCCATCACAACCAAAGAAGCCGATGCAAATGATGACAGAAATCTCAGATGAGTGGATTTCAGCAAGAATGCTTGGTGCGTTGAAATCTTCTGCAAGCATCAAAACCATTGCATCTTTGGAAACTACAAACCCTGTTGTACGTCGCGTATTATCTGATTCTATTCCAAATACAATTGAAATGGCCTATGAACTTTCAATTTATCAAAATAAGAATCAGTTCTACCAAGTACCTCAATTGGCACAACAAGACATGCAGCAAATGCTAAGCTCATTTGCTATTCAGCCAAAACAATAACAAAGGCAATCGATTAGACCTGCACCCTCTTATTGGATGTGGGTCTTCTTCGGTTTTGTCCAAAAATCAATTCAAAGATTGGAATTTGAATACAGCTGCCCATTGCGAATCATTTCTCCTGCATACATTATTGTAAAGAATAAGGCTATTATTGATTTTTTGAGTTTTCCTTGATTTTAGTAAAAATAGAATCAGGATTACTTGTGAAAGTCCAATAGCATTTGAAGGAGAAATTAGATTGCCACCAAGAAGAGGATTTAATCGACAAGGAAATCCGTTCTCATCGCTTTTTGGAAATAGTGGTAAGAGTGGTGGGTTTTTGTCCAGTTTGTTTGGTGGGAAAAAATCTCAACCATCAAATTTCTTTGGTTCAAGACCCTCATCTCAATCAAAAGGAATATCTGAAATTGTTGAAAACACGCAAAAGATGCTTTCGACAATGCAAAAAGCTGCGCCCATCGTTAAACAAGCGAGACAGTATGGGCCACTTATCAAAAACCTTCCCTCTATGTATAGAATAATGAAAGCAGCTGGTAACAATACAGAAACAGAAAAAACAGATATCGTTAAAGTTGATGTAAGGGATACTAAGGGCAAAAGAAAGTCAGAAGAAAATCACACATTTCCGAAAATTTTTTTCCCAAAAGAATGATGATTTCCATAGTTCAAGATTTTTTATAAAATCAGGAAAGCCTCCTTTGAATTAAATAGCTATGTCCGCTATAATAATCATTAGTTGTCAATTTAGACAGGAGGCTTTTTCTATGCAAGTTGTCAAAATCTCTCCTCGTGGTTATTGTTATGGTGTTGTAGATGCTATGGTTATAGCAAGAAATGCTGCACTTGATAAATCGCTACCCCGTCCAATCTACATTCTTGGAATGATTGTACATAATCAACATGTTACGGATGCCTTTCTTGAGGAAGGAATTATCACTCTAGATGGGGCTAACCGTATGGAAATCATTAACAAAGTAACGTCAGGTACTGTGATTTTTACAGCGCATGGCATTTCACCTGAGGTTCGCGAAATCGCGAAAAAGAAAGGGTTAACCACAATTGATGCGACTTGCCCAGATGTTACGATTACACATGATCTCATTCGTCGTCTGAAGGATGATGGTTATGAATTTATTTACATTGGTAAGAAAAATCATCCTGAGCCAGAAGGTGCTGTTGGTGTTGCACCTGGTATCGTTCACCTTGTGGAGAATAAAGAAGACATAGATGCACTGAAAATCCAGTCTGACAAAATCATTGTTACCAACCAAACAACTATGAGTCAATGGGATGTTCATCTATTAATGGAATATGTGAAGGAAAAGTTTCCTAATGTAGAGAAGCAACAGGAAACCTGCATGGCTACTCAAATCCGTCAGGAGGCAGTAGCTGAACAAGCGAAGGATCTTGACGTGTTGATCGTTGTTGGCGATCCGAAAAGCAATAATTCCAATCGCCTGACACAGGTTTCTGAGGAAATTGCAGGTACGATGGCGTATAGGATTTCCGATGTGTCAGAACTAGAAATTGATTGGATTCTACATGCCGATAAGGTTGGCGTAACAGCTGGAGCGTCCACACCCACTCCTATTACCAAAGAAGTCATAGCTTTTCTCCAAAATTTTGATCCAAAAGACGAAAAAACTTGGATTAGAGAAAAGAAAGTGCCCTTATCGAAGATCCTACCGAAAGTTAAATCAACTCGTGAGGAAGACTTTGACATAAATTAATTGCTTTCAATAATTTTGATCCTCCGAGAAAAGCGGGTGGACGAAAGTAGATGAAAAACTACTTTTGTTCCACCCGGTTTTTCATATAAAAACTCCAATATATAGTTTAAGTACCAACCAAAACAATCAAGGCGTTATTTATGTACAAAGTATATAAGTTAAGTTTGGGTGATTTCTGACAATTTGCAGAAATCACCCACCGTTAACTTTTATTGTACCTGAAGCCTACCTTATGAAGCCGCTCCACTCATTATAACGTAGCAAAAAATTCACGTAACATCGCAAACCTTTGCTGCAGCAAGCCTTTTTTTTCATCATTTTTCTCAGTAGATTGAGATTGTGACATTTGATCAATTATCTGCTGTAAATGATTCATTTCCGCATGCCACTTGCGTCTGAATACAGTTGAATGCTCCAGCATCAAGTGTGGTCCAAGCGCCATTTCCAATTCGGATAATGACATTTCTCCTTTTTCTGCAACGATTATCTCGTAGATCTTTTCGTCCTCTTCAACAATGCTTTCTCTGATGATTTGCCAGTGATTCAATTGAAGCCATCTGCGCAAGCCTTCTTCTCCGATATTCGGTTGCAACACCAAACGTTCGTTTCCCGACAACTTGTGCTTACCCTCTGCTAGGATTTGAGTTATCAGGCTCCCACCCATTCCACAAATCGTTACGCAATCTGCCTCACCAGATGCTAGAACTGATAATCCATTCCCGAGTCGAACATCGATTTGCTCGCCTAATGTTAATGCATTTACTTGAGAGAGTGCGGATTCAAATGGACCAACAACTACCTCCCCAGCAATTGCTTTTTGCACAAGTTCATG
>JAVBKB010000135.1:0-7647 GCA_031554275.1 Caryophanales bacterium
CTTGTGTCGGCGGTTCGATTCCGTCCCGAGCCACCATTTTGGCGGTTGTGGCGAAGTGGTTAACGCACCGGATTGTGATTCCGGCATTCGAGGGTTCAATTCCCTTCAGCCGCCCCATTTAGTTGAACTGCAATCGATGTATTAATTGCAATTGAACTCTTTCTTTGTATTATTGATGATTTTGAAATTATTTAAATTTTTGTTTTAACGGGCCTATAGCTCAGCTGGTTAGAGCGCACGCCTGATAAGCGTGAGGTCGATGGTTCGAGTCCATTTAGGCCCACTATTTTTTCTTTATTATTCCTCCTTAGCTCAGCTGGTTAGAGCACATGACTGTTAATCATGGGGTCGTAGGTTCGAATCCTACAGGGGGAGCCACTTTTTGGAGAATTACTCAAGAGGCTAAAGAGGACGGTTTGCTAAACCGTTAGATCGGATTTTCCGGTGCGCGGGTTCGAATCCCGCATTCTCCGCCATGTTTTATCAATTAGGTTATGCAATTCTACTACTTGGATAGTAGTTTTTTTTTTCTATTTAATATGAATCTGTGGTATTTGCCACAGTGAAAAAGCTAGCTATTTTTGGTATAATAGTTAGGCAAGAACGTAATGGATTCCCTGAGGATCTTGTTGGAATTTATGAATTATAAAGGAGAATTATCTAATGAGTTTAACACAATTTAATGAGATTACTGCGGATGAGAGACTAGTCGAAATGTCAACAAGTATGGGTGATATTCAGATTAAGTTATTTCCAAAACAAGCTCCTAAAGCAGTTGAGAATTTTGTCACACATGCGAAGAATGGCTATTATGAAGGTGTGGTTTTTCACCGCGTTATTAAAGATTTTATGATTCAAGGTGGCGATCCCGAGGGTACTGGGATGGGTGGAGAAAGCATTTGGGGTGATTCGTTTGAAGATGAGTTTTCGCCCGACCTTTTCCACTTCAATGGAGCCTTATCAATGGCGAACGCAGGACCACATTCAAATGGAAGCCAGTTCTTTATTGTTCATAAGAGTGACTCACCAGCAACGAGAGAACAGTTTGAGAAGGTAAACTATCCTAAGGAAGCAATTGATAAGTATTTAGAAGTTGGTGGTACAGCGCATTTGGATGGTCGTCATACCGTTTTTGGGCAGGTCGTCAAGGGAATGGATATTGTGAATAACATTGCAGCGGTAAAGACTGGTTCACAAGACCGTCCAGCTGAAGAGATCAAAATACTTAAAATTGAAGTTTTAAAATAGAGTTAGTTTGAAGTCTAAATTCAAGTAATATTTTGACGTATTTCCTGGGAAATAATCGAAGGGTGGTGCAAAATGGGTAACTATGAAATAGGGCAAGTGATTGAGGGTACTGTTACTGGTCTACAAAGATATGGTGCTTTCATTTCTCTTGATGAAGAAACACAGGGATTAGTACATATTTCCGAGATTACTAACGGGTTTGTTAAGGATATTATTGACTTTATAAATATTGGTGACAAAGTGCAGGTTAAAGTGATATCAATTAATCCTGAGGATGGAAGGATCGCACTTTCAATGAGGGACGATGATGCTTCCAGAGATCGAGAGGCTTACCGAAAGTTTTCTAGAGCCCACGAGCAGCAGTCACCAAAGATTTTCCCAGTTGAAACGAAAAGTGGGTTCGAACCATTAAAGGAAAAGTTAGCGGAATGGATTAAGCAATCTGGAGAAAAATAGTCTCAATATGTTTCTTATCATCAATGAATGTATGCATCTCATATCGAAAAGCCTATTGTCAACTGTCTCAAGTAATGCTATTTTTAATAGGTAAATATATTACCGAGGAGGCAGTTATCAATGAAAGATAAGGTATTGGAAGTTCTACAGAATTCGGCAGAACCTTTAAAGGGTGGAGATATTGCAGAGAAGGCTGGCATTGATCGTAAGGACGTGGATAAGGCTATCAAAACTCTTGTTAAAGAGGGATTGGTTGATTCACCAAAAAGATGTTTCTATGCGGCAGTGAAACAATCCTGATTTAAGATTTAAACTAGCAATCAATTTGTGTGAATTTTCCATCTCGCTTGATCAAAAATGCTTAAATATTCTTGATACCATTCTTTCTGCTCTGGTATTAGCTTTGAAAGCAGGAAGGACAGCACAGTTTGTTTGAATATAGCGCAGCAACAATTAACTTATACTCACGCATTTTTTCGTTTGAGATGAAAAATTTATTCGCTATTTGAATCGTGAATCAAGATAATTTACTGAACAGTGGTTGGGTTGCCAATCACTGTTTCTTGCGAGTAATTGCAATAGGAGGAGAATTGCTCCTTCATATTGCGATGGTTTTAATCCTGTTGTGCCATGAATATAATAAAATGACGATTTGTTGGAGGAGTAGACATGAGCAATCTTTATGATAATGCATACCTATTGGAAAAGGAAATTCGTAATCATCCTGACTTTGTAAGCATTTCGAACTTAAAGAAGGAAATTGAACAAGACGAGTCCACAAAGCAATTGCTCCAGAGCTCTCGCGAAATTCAAATAAAGTTTCAAACAATGCAAATGATGGGGCAGGAGCCACAAGAAGAGGAAATTGAGGCGTCTCAACAAGTTGTGACTGTTGCTCAACAAAACGAGAAAATCCGCAACTATTTAGAAGCAGAACAACGTTTATCAATGGTGATCAATGAAATTACAATGATTATCCTCAAGCCACTTGAAGATTTGATGTAGCGCCAAAGAAAATTATCTAGAATGCTAACCCGTTCACCACGGGTTATTTTTTTATCGGAAAACACATATGAACTTAATAAGACTTTTTATTAAGGGTGTGGTTTAATGATTTACCGAATGCTCGCCGTAAATCTGGATGGTGCGCTACTTTCGTCTAAAGGAAAGCCACATAAAATTACAAAGAATTCACTGAGAGAGGTTGCCAATAAAGGCGTAGAAGTTGCAGTGTTTACTTCGCTTTCTTATCAGCATGCTTTAAAGATATGTCGTCAGTTGCCAGGTACACCTCATATTATTTCAAATCAAGGTGGATTCATTGCTGAAAACACATTCGAACCAATATTTGTTGGTAGGATTACTGAGTCAAACACTTTGGATATTATTCGTTTATTAGAAAGTATGGACTGCCATATTCGAATTATTCACGAAGAGACGACACTTGCCAATACAATCCATTTTCCAAACAAAGTGACTTCGAAAATCAAGTGGGCATCTAATGACTACACTTTCTACACACAGCAGTATGTAGAATCATTAACTGAGCATTTAATTGTTGATCCATTATCGCCATTACAAATCGATGTATATTTCGAAAGCGATGATGACCGAAATGATGCGACGGTGGCATTGAAGACAATTTTTAAAAATGTTACCATCCGACTTGAAACAGATGGTCGAATGATTATTCTTCCAGAGAAAATTAGCCTTGCTTCAAGCTTAAAGTATTTATGTGGCCACTTGAAGTTTGAATTGGATCAAACTGTTGTTGTTGGATGTCGTGAGATTGACACCGAGATTGTGGAATTGGCAGGACTTGGTATTGCCACTGCTAATGCAAGTCTCTCGGTGAAGAATGTAGCAGATTGGATTACCAGAAGCAATGATGAATTAGGTGTTTCCTATGTCGTTCGTGAGGTATTTCGCAAACAGCAGCCTTTATCATTTCTTAAAAAAATGCGGGTGATTCGATAAGATTTGATGGTGAGATAAATGAGTGAACTGTGGTGATCAGAGCTGATCTATCACAGTTTTTTAAGGTAAAAGACAACAAATTTATTCTGGAATTGAGTTGTCTACATGGCACTGTCAAGAAAAATCGGTAAATATATGTCTTGCTTTTTCAGGTCATTTACGGTTAGATAGATATATACTCTCCTTAATTAAAATTCTCACTTTTAAGGGTTGGGTTTTATTTTTTTTCGGAAGAACAATCGGGGTTTTCTAATTAGTTTTGAACTAATGGAATAAATTCCTATGTCAATATGGTTTTCAATTTGAGCAAAGTTGTATAGAATATTAGTAATATTAATTGACTTATGAAGGTAGTGTAAATGATGGATATCGAGAGAATAAACGAAAACACTGTCAAATTCTTTATTACAAACCAAGATATTGTGAATCGAGGCTTTGCGATTGATGAAATTTGGCAAGATAAACAGCGTGGAGAACAATTGCTTTGGGAAATGTTAGATGAAGTGCAGGATGAGATTGATATCACTTTCGAGGGTACATTAAAGATCCAAGTGAATGCTTCTGACTCGGGTCTTGAATTCATTATTTCAAATTCACCCGATGATTTAAGTCAAAAGCTTGCTCGATTCTTTACGGTTAATCAATCAGCAGTTGAAGTCGAATTAGAAGACCTGGAAGTCATTGACACGCCGGATGAGTCGAGGGTATACGTATTCAACAGCTTTGAAGATGTTATCTCTTTATTCAAGTGTGAGTTTACCGCTCAAATGGAGGCTCAAGTGTATAGTTATCAAGATCGTTACTATGTAATTGAATTCCTACCGGAAATCGCTGACATAGCTGATATACAAGAGGATGACGAACAAGTTGATGAGGGTAATCAATTCAATCCATGGAGTGCATACATTACTGAGTTTTCAGAAGTTTCATCAGTATCGATGCATATGCTTACAGAATACGGCAATCTGATCATAGATAATGATGTACATGCAACTATTTGTAAATACTTTTAATAGTACAATCGCCGATTTCATATCTTGAAGTCGGCTTTTTTAGGTGAATGATGAAGAACATAATTAAAGTTATCCTATTTTTTACAATTATTATTGTGCTACAAATTATCTTATCGGACTTTGTTCATTTCTCTGCTGTTAAATACCTCAGCATATTTCTGACGATGTCCGTTATTGTATTTAGTTTGATTATTTTCTTGGAAAATCGTAGTCCAACGCAAACTGTCGCATGGTTTGCTGTGTTCGCTAGTGTGCCTTTTCTTGGCTTTGTTTTCTATCTAATGATGGGGCGAAATTATCGTAAAGAAAGAATGTTTCGAAAAAAGTATTTGGCAGACATGCAATCGTATGCAATGCTTGAGCGGAACGCACTTCATACGCAAGCGCTAAGTGAGAGACTCTATTCAGAAAAAAAGAATTTGATGAAGCTTTCGCAGAAAATAGGGAGCAATCCGATTACATTTGCCTCCCATACAGAAGTATTGACCAATGGAGAAATTACATTTGCTGAGATAAAAGAAGCGATTTTGCATGCAAAAAAGCATATTCATCTTGAGTACTACATTGTGCGTAACGACAGACTTGGTAAAGAGATCAAGGATATCCTCATTCAGAAGGTAAAAGAGGGCGTAACAGTCAGGTTTCTAATTGATGACGTGGGTTCCTGGCTATTAGCAATGTCTTATTTTAAAGAATTGATTGCAGGTGGTGTGCAAGCGGTTTCTTTCAATCCTGTAAAAATGCCGTTCCTAAACAGCAAGTTAAACTTTCGTAATCACAGGAAAATTGTCGTAATTGATGGTGAAGTTGGCTTTGTGGGCGGATTGAACATAGGTGATGAGTATCTTGGTCGGGACAAGTATTTTGGGTTTTGGCGTGATACTCATTTGAAAATTGAAGGGGAAGCGGTGCGTACACTTCAACTGATCTTTCTTCAAGATTGGTTATACATGACACAGGAAAAAGACATTCAGCTAATGGACTTTATGCCAGAAATTATGGAACCAAAATCTGAAGAGGGTGGTGTGCAAATTATTGCTGGAGGACCAGATAACCGATTTAGTGTTATCAAGGACATGTTCTTCTCAATGATCACATCTGCAAGAGAAACGATTTGGATTGCTTCACCCTATTTCATACCAGATGAAGACATACTATCGGGGCTAAAGATCGCTGCCCTTAGTGGTGTTGATGTGCGATTAGTAGTTCCAAGCAAACCCGACAAAAAGATAGTTTTTCATGCCTCGAGATCATATTTTCCGGGTTTACTAGAGAATGGCGTAAAGATTTTCGAGTATGAAAAGGGCTTTATGCATAGCAAGATTGTCATTGTAGATGGTGAAGTTGCCTCGATAGGTACAGCGAACATGGATATGCGAAGTTTCCATCTGAATTTCGAAGTGAATGCATTCTTGTATAAAACGGAAAGTATCGCCCATTTACAACGGGATTTTATTGAGGATATAGAAAATGCGAAGCAACTTTCAAGAGAAAAATTTGCAGAACGCAGTATTCTATTAAAAATGTTTGAATCCCTATGCAGACTGGTTTCACCGTTTCTATAATTGACAATTTGATGTTGGAACTAAGTGGTGCAGCGCAAGGGGCAGAAAATTCCGAAACAGCATTCTATAATTCTAAATGAACTTAACCGATCAAAAAAGCATGATAACTGATAAATCGTGCGAATAAGATGCGGTTTTTCTTTTTATTGAATAATCTAATACGAAAAGTGGGGCAAAACCTTGAAAATGAGCGCTGTTTCACCTAGGCTGTGCATCAACTGAGGCATGAAATCCGTGCTATAATAATTTTACAAGAAAATTGAAAGGTTGATGCCTTTGCTCATTGCTATTAATTCACACTCGGAGTATGCGCTAGCAAGCCCGATGTGTGCTTCAAAACAAGAAAGCTATTACTGCCCCGCTTGTGCTGATCAAGTGATTTACCGCGCTGGCCCGAAAACCATTCCACATTTTGCTCATCGCAAGAACCATACTTGCCATGCTTCCTCTGAAGCAGAATCCTACGAACATTTATCAGGAAAACTTCAATTATTTGAATTAATGCGGTCGCACGCAGATTGCTGTTATCTAGAGAAATACCTACCGGAAATTCAGCAGAAAGCGGATGTGTATTTTGAATTTCAAGATAAATGTTATGCGCTAGAATTTCAATGCTCTACCATTCCTCTTGCTCTTTTTGAAGAGAGAACGAGGGGCTACCGAGCAATTGGTATTACGCCGATTTGGATTTTTCATCACCGTCATGTAGACAGGAAAGTAGCAGGCGGCTGGAGAATCTCGAACCTATTGCAGATGAGTGTGATGGATCAAATTCAGCTAATTACTTTCAATCCCCAATCAAGTCAGCTCCATATCTTGTCTCAGCTTTGTTCCTTCTCAAAAAATTTCTTCTTTGCGAATGAAACAGTTTTGCCGAAAAACCGAATCACGCCAAGTTCCTTATTGACTTCTGACCGAAGAACCCCAACATATTTTAAGCAATGGATTGACAAAAGGCATCATCATCTTTTCAGGCGGATTCGCTATGAGGGACTGCAAGTACCTTTCTACCGAACACTGTATGAAAGTGGTTTCTCAACAATGACATTACCCAATTTCATTGGAATTCCGCTAACACATAGTATTTTTTTTAAAACTCCACCATTAGAGTGGCAAGGGTATCTGTTTCTGGAGCTGGTTAAGCGTGATTTTATTACCCTAGAGTACCCCTATCAAATTATCAACCACCACATTGTTAGTGGTAGGATTGAGAAGGCAATGCTTCCAGCTTGTGAAACAATTCATTTCGAAATTGCTGTAAATGAATTCATCCAAGCGTTGCTTTTTGTTGGTTTTCTAAAAATACAAGATAAAGGCTATCAAATAGTCCAAGAGTGCCCGTTTGTAGAGGAGTTGACAATTTATCGATTTTTGAAAAAGTAAATATG
>JAVBKB010000185.1:0-8543 GCA_031554275.1 Caryophanales bacterium
AGCTATCTATAAACCATGGTTCTGCTATTTGAAATACTCGCTCGATGTTTTCAATTTCTATGAATGACATTCTTTTTCTCCTGAACTATCTTTTTAGTTCAGCATTAACTCTTGTTTTGTATTTTAAACAGCGAAGAAGCATTAAATCTTTCAATCCAGATCGTTGCCAAAATCGGTCTAAGTACATAGAAGTACTTCTTGATTTTCACTTGCTCTCCAAGAAGAAACTCTCGGTAATTTCCCTTTGCCATTGAGAGATAGTGATGAATACTAGCCTTTGGTAAGTATGCTTCCTCTTTCAATTGCGTCATTCTATCAAACAGCGAGTAGGCGCGGTAATATTCTATTCCCGATCCAAGCCACTCCATCAATGGAGGATTTGACTTTCGGAACAAGCGCAGTGCTTTGGTCAACTCCCAGCCTGAAATATCTAACAAATCGTTGATGGGCAGTTCAATCACATCACGCTTTTGATCGATTGACAAATACCACTCTGGACGATGTATGTAGATAAACCGCACATCAAAGTCGCTGTCTTTCGATGGAAATCCCCATGCCCGACTGCCAGATTCGCAGGCGTAAAGCACCTTTACATCAAAATCGGTTTCAATTTGTTTCAAAGATTGCAATATAATTTCCTTCATATCTTCACCAAATTCCTAGCATCAAGGGAATCTTGGGAATTGCCCAAAATCCGGCTTGCGCTTCTCTTTAAAAGCATCGCGGCCTTCTTTTCCTTCATCTGTCGTATAGTATAAAAGTGTCGCATCTCCTGCTAGCTGTTGGATTCCAGCTAAACCATCTGTATCCGCATTAAAAGCTGCTTTCAAGAAGCGTAATGCTGTCGGACTTTTTTCAAGCATAATTTGACACCATTCCACAGTTGTTTTTTCTAATTCTTCCAAAGGAACAACGATGTTTACCATACCCATGTCAAGCGCTTCCTGTGCATTGTATTGCTTGCAAAGAAACCAAATTTCCTTTGCCTTCTTATGACCAACAATTCTTGCTAAGTAACCTGCCCCATAGCCAGCATCGAAGCTTCCAACAATCGGTCCTGTTTGACCAAATTTGGCGTTTTCAGCTGCAATGGTTAAATCGCAAACAATTTGCAATACGTTGCCACCGCCAATTGACCAACCTGCCACCATCGCAACAACTGGTTTTGGAATGACACGAATCAAACGTTGCAAATCCAACACATTCAAGCGAGGAATCTGATCGTCACCAACATAACCACCATGACCTCTCACCTTTTGATCTCCACCAGAACAAAAAGCCTTTTCGCCCTCGCCTGTCAAAACGATGACGCCAACATTCGCATCCTCTCGCGCAATTGAAAACGCGTCAATCAGCTCAATTACTGTCTTTGGTCGAAATGCATTATGTACCTCAGGTCGATTAATGGTGATCTTTGCGATACCCTCAAATGTTTCATATTTAATATCTTCGTACTCTTTCTCAGTCACCCATGTATAGCTCATCTGTGCCACCCCTTAATTTGAAATTCACATTCTATTTTAACAAAAAAAACATTTTCTCACACGAAGAACAGCATGAACCTGATGATTTTTTGTTATAATCCTAATTGTCATTAGAAATATAACTTAAAACTCCCGATAAAATTTTCAAAGATGTGGAATCATTTACGAAGGATAGCGGGACTATCCTAGGAAATTATGACGAAGTATCTGGGAATCTTAGCGAGTTTCAAGTTGCATTTCAAACGACAATTAGGATAAACTCTTTTCCTTGATAAATTTCATCACTGAATCACCAAATGCTGTTGCCTGCTCCAGGTGCACAGCATGTCCAGCATTAGTGATAATCACTTCCTGACAATCTGCGATTTCCTTCGCCATTTCACAGGAAATTCCCCGAAATTTAGTATCCTTATCACCAGTCACAAGTAGCACTGGCATCCTCAATTCTTGTAATCTAGCCAAGTAATAAGGCTGATTCCCAGTTCCCATACCTAGCAGTGACCCGATAAGCCCTTGCGGTTCATGTGACAAACGTTCTTCGCGTTGTACCTGCTTTTGTACGGCTGTAAGCGTTTCCTGTTGCGACGCGAATAGCGGAATCTGCTCCCAATAGTCAACGAATTTGTCAAGTCGCTCTAGTGAAATCATTTCTGCTAGCTTGCGGTCACTTTCAATTCTTGCTGATCGTTCTGCATCAGTCGCCAGTCCTGCTGAAGCACTCACCAAAGTCAGTGACTGGATCAGATGAGGATGCTGTAAGGAAAACGCTAGTGCCAGTCGCCCACCCATCGAATAGCCAATACAATTAACTTTGCTGACGCCAAATCGCTGCACAATCGCAGCTAAATCATCTGCAACCTTGTGAAGAGGGTACCGCCCAATCTCAGTTGGCGCATCCGTCCCACCATGCCCCAACAAGTTAGGCGCAATGAATTGGTAGTCTGGATATGCATTTATTAATTCACTCCACGCTCGAAATGAGCCTGTGAAACCGTGCAAAAGAAGCACAGGTACGGTTTGCTCAGCTTGCCCAGTTACCTGAACTTCATATTTCGTTCCATCGTCTAATTGAAAGGTACGAATCTCATTCATTTCTACACCTAATTATTTTTCTGATTACAACCGCTGAAATTTTCGCATTTTAGGTAAAATTGCATTGCTAATTCAAGTATTTGATGACTAAACTGCGATACGATCGCACCACATTTCATTTGTCTCTTGCACAAATTCAGAAAATCACTTTATTGCCTGGGAAATCTTTTTTAGCAAATCCTGATGTTGCTCGACATTTTTTTGGCGATCCGAAATGATTTCCAACACACGCAGCCCACTCATCTTATCGAATGCTTTAAACCCGGCTTCAACCTCAGACCAGCTCTCAGCTTTTCGATATTGACCGCCCACCATATCTACGACACCGGAAAACGTCAACCCGTGAGGTGTGCCAAACAATAGATCGAATTGCCGTTCAACCTTCGCTTGTGGCAAGAATGAGAAGATCGCTCCACCGTCATTGTTGTTGACGATGATGAATAAATCCAACTGATTCATCTTTGCAATCACCAGACTATTCAAGTCATGGATGAAACTCAAATCACCAATCACTAAGTAAGATGGCTTGTTTGAGGATGCGCTCACACCCAGAGCAGTTGAAACCACTCCATCAATGCCATTCGCGCCACGGTTACAATAGAAGTGAATATCTTTATCTGTTTGATGAAAAAAGGTATCAAGGTCGCGTATCGCCATGCTATTGCCGACAAATAAATTACAGTTGTCAGGTATAAGCTTCGACAAATTTGCAAACAGCTTTCCTTCTTGGAATTCCGTTGAATTGGCTACTGTTCCCAAACCTTGCTTAGTTACATAATTAAAGGTCTGCCATTGGTCGCAATAGCTGGCAGTTCCTTTAGTAATCCGCTCCGTCAGTTGCTCGCAAAATGATACTTCATCACAATAGATCATCTCGTCAGCAGTTCCTGTTGGTTCACTCCAACCACCATCACCATTAACTACTATCTGATATGCCCCTGACGATTTGATGAAATTCGTGAGTGCTTTTGATACTGGCATTGCGCCAAATCGAATAATCAGATCTGGGCGGAGCTGTTCAACCACCTCGGCAAATCGCAAGAAGGTGTCATAGCAATCAATCACACTATTGTTCGCTAAGCCATTTGCTCTCAATCCAGACAATGGATCCGCTACAATTGGTGCGCCAATTTTATTTGAAAAAGCCAAAACATTTGTAGCAAAATCAAGCTTAGTAATGGTCCCGCAAATAATTAGCGGTCTCTCTGCTTGCTGAATCTTCATAGAAATAGCATTTGATTGTTGCTCAGCGATCGTCCACTGACCCTGAGTTACAGCAACCTGCTTGCGAGCGGTATGAAAGGTTTTCGCTAGTTCAAAATCAGGTATCAGTGGTTCCCTAAGTGGCAAGTTAATGTGCACAACCCCTGCTGGACGCTGGATTGATGTGGCAACTGCACGGCAAATAGTAGTTCTCACAAACCGCAACAAATCTTCTGCGGCATCAGGGAGTGGCATTTCAACAAACCACTTGGCATGGTTTCCATACAAATTGATTTGTTCAATTGCTTGTGGAGCGCCAACATCTCTTAACTCATGTGGGCGATCCGCAGTCAAGACAATTAAAGGCACACGCGAAATTCTTGCCTCAACGATAGCAGGAAAGTAATTTGCTGCTGCAGTTCCAGATGTGCAAAGTAAGACAACTGGCTTTTGCTGCTCCTTTGCCATCCCAAGTGCAAAAAAAGCAGCAGACCGTTCATCGATATTTAACCAAGTTTTCATGCCAGGGTGCTCCGCTAACAAATAGGCAATCGGAGTTGACCTTGATCCAGGACTTATGACTGCATCAGTTACTCCCGCCTGAACCAATTCATCAACTAGTGAAGCTGTAAAAGCAGTTAGATGCTTAATTTCTTCCATTCAAAATCTCTCCATATCAAAACCAAGGATACATGTTTTGTTATTTCTACTTCAAAATCAATTCTACAACTTATATATTTTCTTCTATTATAGTACCTATTGTCGAAATTCAGTAGCAAAATCATCATTCTTAAATGTTCGTTGTTTGACTCTTTCACATTTGAATGAATTCGTTATTTCCGTTCTTCTCAAAGAATATTTCTGATTGAAGTTATACTTCCCTCTTTCGCTCAGGATGATAAAGAATTCTTTGGAAATCCCCATCCTTTGAATCCATGTCTCCAAGGTACATTCTCTCATGCTCAGGTACCGCTTCATAAGCAGCTTTGAGTTTAGCATGTGTAAATTCAGATGGATATACTAAATATTGATGGTATGCCTCGATACAAATTTCATGTAGAGTCTTCTGACCTTTCATTTTCGCCCACAGATCATGCACTTCAATTAGCTTATTACTGGTTTCTTCACAGTGAATGGTTGTGACCTGCAGTTTGCCCAATCCGTTGATTATAATTGTTGCGCTTTCCCCAATTTCTGAGGTCAACTGACCGGTTTTCATGAGATCATCGACTTCTTCGAGCGTCAGGAACTGATCTGGCATGGAATCTAAGCTAGCGGTCTGATCTGCAAACAATGTCAGTTTAGAAAGTAGCCAACCCTGATCCGTTCTATAGAACAACTTCATACTCTCCCCATCAACTGTGTCGTACCCAAAATCATTTGTGATTTTGAAAGGGGTAGGACTCGCCTTGAAACTGACTCGGTACTTTTTCCATTTCTCTTTCGTAAGTGTGGATTCCTCGAAAAGACCAACCATTTCAGGATTCATTTGTCTCACACACTGATGAATATATTCATGGAAGCTAGTCGAATCATAGGTCCAATCACCCTCTAGAACTTTATATGCACCCAAACTGAAGATACTTAGTTCTTTACCTTGAGGAATCTCAGTTACAATCCACTTTGTATCGAGCTTCATTTTCAATTCTTGAAGACCTATACGGTTCCAGCAATCAAGTGAGCCATCTTCGTACACAGGCATATCAGTGTAATAATAGGATCCGTTTAGAATGATGGCAGGAACCGAAATGCCTTCAACTTTCCTTTTGTAATATACATTTGTCATACAGACCCACCTCGAACCTTTGTTTACTTATTTTATCACTAATTGTAGTTGTCGGCGCACTTTCATAAGATAAAAAGAAGTACATGCCAGAAAAACATCGTGTTTTTCTGACATGTACTTCTTGAATTTATATAGTTAGTTCTTAACCATTACTTGATTACTGTTAACGCTCCCATTGCTGCTAACATTGGGCGGAATTTCGCGACAGTTTCTAAGTACTCTGCTTCAGGCTTTGACCCTGCTACCACTCCGCCACCAGCAAATAGCGTCAACTTCTTGCCCTGAATTAACCCAGATCGAATGCCTACAACAAATTCACCATCTCCATTACGATCAATCCATCCGATTGGTGATGCATATAAACCACGGTCAACAGTTTCGACCTCACGGATTATTTTGAGTGCATTCTGTAATGGCGTTCCTCCTAATGCAGGAGTAGGATGAAGTTCCTTGACAAAATCAAATAATGTGAAACCAGGTTGAACGGTACCTTCGATTGGTGTGTGCAAGTGCTGCACATGTCGATTCATCAGAACTTGTGGCTCAGCTGGAATATGCATTTCAGAGCACATATCCATCACTTTCGCACAGATGTAGTCCACAACGAATTGATGCTCTTTGACATTCTTCTCATCGTGTAAGAGCACCTCACCGATTTTTTTATCATCAATTGGACTACTCCCATTCACTGCAGTTCCAGCTACGCAATCAGAATAGATTGTTTTCCCATCTTTGCGGACCAATCTTTCAGGGGTTGCACAAACGAAACTCCCTTGTTCACTCTCTAAACACAGAACATAACTGTTCATCTGCTGTTTATCAAGTGCTTGAACCACAAAACTAGGCGGAATATCTGTTTGAAAGGTTAGCTCCAAGGTTCTTGCCAGAACAACCTTTTTCACCTTTTCTGCCTTCGGCACATGATCAGATGCACTATCGCGAATGCGCTTAATCACATCTGCAACAGCTATTTGCCATTTATCTGGTGCACCTTCATTCAAAGAATTCATAACTGGAGAGGATTCTTCTTCTGCTATAGTTGTTGTGTTCATTAAGGTGACTCTTTCATCTAGAAAAGCCTTCACTTGGTCTTCGGTTGTAGTGGAATCGACAGACAAGGTGGAAGTCAGAAACAGGCCATTACTATTTGCAGTAAACAAGTACTTTGGTACTTGGAATAAGCATGGGGCAAACGACTGCCATAGCGATTCGTTTTGAACTTGTTCATCATTGAACGTAAATCCCCCAAAACAAAGCAAACCTGTCCCTTGTTGGGATTGTATTCCCCTAGTAATATTGTTCTCAACCAGTTGTTTCCAAACGTTTTCCACATGTGCAAAGCGATTTTCACTTGGTTTAGCAAACTTCTCCGCGATACCAATTCCAACAAAAGAAAGCGTTTTGTCGGGGTTTCGCCAAATAAATCTCTTTCCTCTATGTGATTGCTCTGTTGCCAAGTAGATTTCTAACGGTAATCGCTCTGTCTGTTCCACATAGCTACAAGTCACTTTCCCATCAGTTTCCTTGGCTTTTGTCAAAGCAGTCTGTATCAGTGCTTGAAGTTCCTTTTCGCGGCTATCCTTCATAATAAAAAACCTCCAAAAGAAATGAAGAATTTCCTTGCTAAATACTGTTAATCATGATAATATCCATTGTTTCCTTCTGGATAACATACTCTAGGTTACACCTGCAATGATGTATTGTCAATGAATAATCCGCTCCAAAATTAGTTGTGTTTTTCTACATTTTTCGAAACGATTGAAAATATTTTTTAACAAAGTTTTATAAAATAATTGACAGCTATCGCTCTAATTCCTACACTTAGATTTGAATGAATACTTACATTCAATTTTCAAGCAAATTTTAGACTAAAAATACGAGGGCTTCTTTATGACAGATAAAAGCAATTCACAAAAAACATCTTGGAAAGTTTGGTGGAAACTCACTAGACCACACACATTAACTGCAGGTTTTGTTCCTGTGCTAATTGGTACTGCATTTGCATTTCAATCGGGCGATTTTCACATCACCTTGTTCTTTGCCATGATGATTGCCTCGTTACTGATACAAGCAGCAACCAATATGTTTAATGAGTACTATGATTACAAGCGAGGACTCGATCATGCTGGTTCAGTTGGAATTGGTGGCACGATTGTCCGACATGGGGTGAAAGCCTCAACAGTCCTGCAAATAGCGCTTGGGTGTTATGGACTTGCTCTATTGATTGGGTTATATATCTGCGCAATGACTAGCTGGTGGCTAATAGCCATTGGTTTGTTATCAATGGCGGCAGGTTATCTCTACACTGGTGGTCCGTATCCAGTTGCGTACACACCATATGGTGAGCTACTTGCAGGGTTTTTCATGGGATACGTCATTATCGCAATCTCCTATTACATTCAGACAAATGAATTGCCGTTAACAGTGCTTTTCATCTCTGTGCCGACTTCTCTTTTCATTGCTAATATTCTCTCAGCAAATAACATTCGAGATTTGGACAATGACAAAGTTGCAGGTCGCAGAACACTAGCAATTCTACTGGGGAAAAGAAACGCCATTATGGTGCTCGCAATTATTTTCGGTATTGCCTTTGTATGGACATTGACAATGCCATTTCTAGGCATTACCTCGTTTTGGATTTGGATCGCTTTACTAGCGTTTCCAAAATCGATTGAAGCAGTCAAGGTTTTTATCAACAAACATACACCTATCGAAATGATGCCAGGTATGGCAGCCACCGCTAAGACAAATACCATATTCGGATTGCTGTTTGCACTCGGCATATTTCTTGGAAGTGTTTGAAAATGATTTGAGTTCAATTGTAGAATCAGTGCAAAAGGAAGTCCACGATAAAATTGTTTTGCCAGAATGTTGAGTTGCGATTATGGTTTGCAAACTGACGGTTTGAAAAAAGCTACCTTTTTCAAGGGTGCAAGTCTCCTTTTGCAAGCTTCCTATCCAATTCCCTTGCTGATTCT
>JAVBKB010000091.1:0-3721 GCA_031554275.1 Caryophanales bacterium
GTGATTTCACTATCGCAATTTCCTAGTGCACAACACGAGATATCACCCGGTTCAGGGCGATATCTCGTGTTTTATTATCAAATTTTAATTTGTTTTTCCGTCAAGTGAATCACTGGCAAAAGAGGGATTTCCATTGTCAAGCAGACTACTTACTTTTGCAAACAGGAATCCAAATTTCACTTTTGTAATCAGCTTTACTCGTGTCTGGACTTTCATTCCACAACATTTCTGGACCGCCTGTCAATTCATATCCAGATGTCGGAAACCATTCGCTATATATTCTTGCCCATGTATCTTGAATAGCCTCTGGGAACTTGCCAACAACTTTGAATACCACCCAAGCCGATGCTGCAACTGGAATACTATCATAATGATCGGGTGCTGGCTTTGTAGTGGCAACACCAATATATTGATCAATTCCAGCGCCTTCTACTGTCCGATCTTCAAAGTTAGCGGACACACTCAACATACCGCTCGGCTCTATATCACATAAGCTCTTGAGTTCAGAGATCACTTCGGGCGTAAGCTTTTGCACCACCTCTTCCATTTGCGGATTAACACCAACAAATTGGGAAGTAATCCGCTTCTTAAAACCTACAATTTGAAAATCATTTTTATCTACAATTCGATAGTCCATTTCAATTCCTCCTTTAATTGTTAGCTGAAATGTCATGGGTGGAAATACTTTGAGCTGAACATTCTCTTTTCTTGCCTGTGAGGGTGATGCCCCGTGCATAGCTTGAAATGCTTTGCTAAATGCTTCAGGTGATTCGTATCCAAATCTTAACGCCAAATCAATTACTTTTTCATTTTGAGCCTTCAAGTGCATGCCTGCAAGTGATAGTTTTCTCCGACGAATATAGTCTCCAAAAGGCATTCCAGCAAGAAAAGAAAACATTCTGCGAAAGTGATACTCTGAGCATCCTGCAATAAGAGTTATTTGCTCAAGTTCAATTTCGCCCATCAAATTTTGCTCAATGTAAGCCATAACCTTATTAAATTGACTCATCATATCCATTCCCCCTAAGCAATCTTATCAAATTAGAGCCTTGCATTCCTGATATTATCGTTGCGACTTTTCACTGGTTTTAAGAAAACATGATATGAACTGACAATAAACGCATGCTTATAAACGAAGGCATGTGAAAAACGAGATATCGCCCAGTTCATCCTAATTGTCGTTAGAAACAGCTTAAAACTCGCTAAGATTCCCAGATACTTCGTCATAATTTCCTAGGATAGTCCCGCTATCCTTCGTAAATTATTCCTCGTCTTTGAAAATTTTATCGGGGGTTTTAAGTTGCGTTTCTAACGACAATTAGGATCAGGGTTATATCTCGTACTTCTATAGATTTAGAAAACTTCACATGCACATTCTTCCCTAGCACGCTTGCTCAATGCATCCAAAATATTTGTTGTAACGCAGGTTTCGTTCAAAATCCTTTAAATCTGTTACGCTTGTTCAAGTTAAGGAACGAAACAAACACTGCTCCCAATAAGAGAAGCGAGGATATCCATAAAGGAATCACATGCAGTAACCCAAGTACCTGAACGATAAATGCAATCAATAAGATGATTGGATAAATAATTGCTGATCTATGCAAAATGTGGTCCTCCTATAATGCTTTATACATGTATAGGTTGGCTTTATTAATTATATGCCACTAATCTATTTCAACAACATTTTCTCAAGTTCAGCGACTGTTGATTCAAATACCTTCATTGCTTCTTCGATTGGTTTTGGTGTATGCATGTCAACGCCAGCTTTTTTCAGTACTTCTATCGGGAAATCGCTTGATCCCGCTTTCAAGAAGTGGTTAATATAACGATCAACTGCGGGTTGACCTTCATCTAGAATTTGTTTACTTAGTGCAGCTGCAGCGCAGAAACCAGTTGCATACTGATAGACGTAATAGTTGTAATAGAAGTGAGGGATTCTTGCCCACTCTAGTCCGATTTCTTCATCAAGCGTGACTTCCTCACCAAAATAGAGTTGATTTAACTTGTAGTACTCGCTTGTCAACCATTCAGCAGTCAGCGCTTCACCGCTTTGGGATTTCTCATGAATAATATGCTCAAACTCAGCAAACATTGTTTGACGGAATAATGTGCCTCTAAATGACTCCAAATAATGATTTAGCAAGTACAAACGTTGATTTTCCTGTTTAATTGTTTTGAGCAAATAATCATTTAGCAATGCTTCATTGCAAGTGGATGCCACCTCGGCAACAAATATCGAATAGCTACTGGTTTGATAAGGCTGATGCTTTCTAGAGTAGTAGCTATGCACTGAATGACCAAACTCATGAGTCAAGGTGAACAGATTATTGACATTGTCCTGCCAGTTCATCAAAATATATGGATTGGTCCCATATGTACCTGATGAATATGCACCACTTCGTTTGCCACGATTCTCCTGCACATCAATCCAGCGATTATCAAACCCCTCTTGTAGAATGGATTGATACTCAGCACCAAGTGGCGCCAATCCACTTAAGACATGAGTTTTCGCCTCATCGAACGGAATGGTCATTTTGACTTCTTTGACAATTGGTGTATAGAGATCATACATATGTAACTCTTCAAGTCCGAGTACTTGCTTACGCAATCTCACATAGCGATGTAGTAATGGCAAGTGCTTATGAACTGTGCTCACTAGGTTATCGTAAACCGATTCAGGAATATTATTATTACTCAAAGCTGCGTGTCTAGCTGAATTGTAATTACGAACCTTAGCATAGAAGTTATCTTTCTTCACTTGTCCGTTCAAAGTGCTCGCAAACGTATTACGGAACTTTCCAAAAGTCTCATACATTGCTTTGAATGCTGTTTCTCGCACCTTTCGATCTGGGCTCTCTAAGAAAGTAATATAGCGTCCATGTGTGAGCTCGACAGTCTCCCCATCCTCATTTTGAATAGAAGGAAACCGGAGGTCAGCATTGTTCAACATCCCGAAGGTTTGTGAAGATGCGCCCATCACCTCTGATGCTTGCGCAAGTAATGCTTCTTGCTCGGCAGCTAAGATGTGCGGTCTTTGCAAATTGATTTCCTTCAATCCCTGTTGATAAACTGACATTTCTGCCTTCTCATTGACAAACTGTGACACTGTCTCTTCTGGAATGCTCAATAACTCTGGAACCACATATGAGAATACACTGGAGAATTCTGTTGACAAGTTACGAATGCGTCCATCCATCCCCTGATAATTAGTGTTTGCTGTATCTTGATCGTAACGCATATGAGCATATGTATATAATCTGCCGATACGCTCACTAATATTGTCCTCCAGCTGTAGTGCTTCATATAGAACAGCAGCACTTTCAGATAAGCGCCCAATGTAACGTGCGCCATCCGGAATAATTGCTTTCACAGCTTGAAACTCTTGCTCCCATATCTCGTCCGTTGCAAAAATATCTTCCAAGCGCCAAGTATCTGCCTCTGGCAGTTCACTTCTAAGTGGCAATTGTGTATCTTTTTTTTCTGTCATTCAGTTATCCTCCAGTACAATGTGCTTCGTTTTCATCATTACTATTATACGCTTGATAAAGTGAATTTAATATCAACTTGCATGATATTGTATCATATTTACTTTTTCAAAAATCGATAAATTGTCAACTCCTCTACAAACGGGCACTCTTGGACTATTTGATAGCCTTTATCTTGTATTTTTAGAAAACCAACAAAAAGCAACGCTTGGATGAATTCATTTACAGCAATTTCG
>JAVBKB010000013.1:0-7992 GCA_031554275.1 Caryophanales bacterium
CTGTCAAACCAGATGGCACATGGACAGTGGATGTACCAAAACCACTGAAACCAGGCGAAAAAGTGACTGCAACTGTAACAGATCCAGCAGGAAACAAGAGTGATCCAGTCACAGTCACGGTTGGCGATACAACAAAACCAATCCCACCAGTGATCAATCCAATTGAAGGTGGCGCAACAACAGTATCAGGAACTGGTGAGCCAGGAGCAGAAGTCACAGTCACATTACCAGATGGCACAACAGTAACAACAACTGTCAAACCAGATGGCACATGGGAAGTAACATCACCAAAACCATTTAAGCCTGGTGAAGTAGTCACAGCAATACAAACTGATCCAGCAGGAAACAAGAGTGACCCAACAACGGTAACCGTTGGCGACACAACAGCACCAAAACCACCAGTGATCAATCCAATTGAAGGTGGCGCAACAACAGTAACAGGAACAGGTGAGCCAGGAGCAACAGTAACCGTCACATTACCAGATGGCACAACAGTAACAACTATTGTCAAGCCAGATGGCACATGGACAGTGGATGTACCAAAACCATTGCAACCAGGTGAAAAAGTGACTGCAATTGTAACAGATTCTTCTGGAAACAAGAGTGACCCAACAACAGTCACAGTTGGCGACACAACATCACCGACGCCACCAAAAGTAAATCCAGTGAATCCAGGAGACAAAGTGATTACTGGAACAGGTGAACCTGGAACAACGATTGTTGTCACATTACCAGATGGTACAGAAATAACTACAGTTGTTAAACCAGATGGCACATGGACAATAGAAGTACCTGGAAACGTTATATTGAAACCGGGTGATACCATCAAGGTAGTTAGCGTCGATGGATCAGGAAACAAGAGTGATCCTACTATAGTCACTGTGAGATCAGGTGAAATTTCAGGGGAAAAATTCATTAAAGTACCAAATAAAGTTTCAGTTAAGACAGGTGATATTGTTGACTACACTCTCTCAGGGATTAGCAACAGACACCCAGTTGCGGTACAAGATTTCACAATTGTTGACAATCCTCCACAAGGGCTAGATTTTGTAAAAGGATCGCTACCAGCGTTTAATATGGGAGAAGGTGTCACATACAAAATCCTTTACTCAACTAATTTGCAAAGTAGTATACTTCTTGCTGACAATGTTGATGCAGGAAAAGCCTACTCGTTTAATGCACCAGCTTTAGCTAATGGTGAGTACATTAATGAGATTAAGATTTTCATTGCAGAGGTACCAATGGATTTTGGAGTCGGTGATCGAATCACTTATACGTTTAAGGTTAGGGATATAGGAGGAAATAGACTAGTTAATACAGGATATGTTTCGTACATCTACAATGGAGAGACCTTCAAATACGATAATGCAAATGATAGTTCTATTAAAGTAAATGGAGTGAGCATTCCGAAAACAGGTGATACAAACGGCTTGAACTTAACACTAATTGGGTCGCTAGCTTTACTACTGCTTGCAGCACAAAGAAGAAGAGCAGTAAAGTGACTTAAAAGTAACTAAAGAAACTGGAATGAAAGTAGAGTTAATTCTACGATCATTCCAGTTTTTGTTTAAAATAACAGGAGTTTTAAGCGAAGTTTAGAAGGGTATGGATAAATTCTCTAAGTCCGTTTTCGTCCTCTTCATCAAATCGATCATAAATAGGGCTGTCGATATCTAAAACACCAATTAATTTTCCATTCCTAATCATTGGTATAACAATTTCGGATTTTGATGATGCGTCACAGGTTATGTGGTTTGGATGATTATGAACGTCAGCAATTCGCTGAGTTTGCTTAGTTTCGGCTGCAATTCCACAAATCCCACGACCGAGAGGGATTCTTATGCAGGCGGGCAATCCTTGGAACGGACCGAGCACTAATTCGTTTTTCGTCTCGTCTTTTAAGTAGAACCCTACCCAATTGATATCTTCTAGAAAAAAATTTAACAAGGCAGCCGCATTACTTAAATTGGCTATAAAATTACCTTCACCTTCAATCAAGTATCGAAGCTGTGTAGCAACTGTTTTGTAGTTTTCAGGCTTTGTACCTGCGTAAGAAATGGTTTCAAACATAGATGTCTCCTTAATGTTTTTTTATTCAATATACCCTAACAAAATATGGTATATGGTCTTTGCATGTTAGGTATACCGTTTTTTTTATGTAGTTAGTTTCCGATCTGTAAGGTTCTAGTTTATAAAAAAACTATCCCTTGTGAAAAGATTTCATGTTAGAATAATATTATTAAATATGTGTATTATACCGAGAATTGAACATCGTTTCTAGTATAGTGGGGGCAAATAATATGTGGTACTTTATTCTATTTTTAATCATCATAATAATGATTGGACTATTAGCGGGATTTTTCCTGAGAAGAAAGCAGTTTTCAGATATCGATGTACTTGAGTCAAGAAAAATTGATTTAATGAGTAAACCAGTGTTTGAAGAGATTTCACGGGTGAAATTGTTAAATCTAGATGGGGAAACAGAGGAATCTTTTGCAAAGTGGAGACAACAATGGGATCACATGCTTACATCTGAATTCCCTGAGATTGAGATGCTTCTTTTTGATGCGGAGGAATATACCGATAAGTTTCGATTTGATAAGACTAGTAGTATTAAGAAAGCAATTACATCAAAATTGGATAAGATAGAGACTACTATCAACCAGATTTTCGAAGAGATTAGTGGGTTGATTTCTACAGCATCAAATTGCGCAGAGAAATTGGTAGGACTTAAAGAAAGATTTAAAGAGTTGAAGAAACATATCATTATTTATAATCATTCTTATAGTGCTAGTATGCAGGCTTTGGAGAAAGAGATAGCCGATTGTTGTACTGTCTTTCCAGAAATTGAAAAGACTATTTCGACGGGTGATTACTTTACTGCAAGTAATATGCTAGATGAGGTTGATGACAGCCATAACGAATTAGTTCAGAAGACAATTCTCGTTCCAGAATTATATACCAAATGCTGCACGAACCTTCCTGATACATTGGATTTACTTGAGAAGTCTTATGCAGAAATGGTGCACGAAGAATTTCCTCTCAAACATATCGAATTTGAAAAAAAGTTTTCTGAACTTGAAGCTGAAATTGAAAAAAATTTAGCACTTCTTGATGATGCACAAGCATTTGAAGTGAAAGAGTCTGTTTCAAATATAGAAAAAACCATTGAAGACATTTGTGCTGAATTAGAGCAGGAAGAAGATGCTTTAGTGTATATCTCGGAAAAACAACAAATGCTCCCTGAAGAAGTCGATGATCTTGCTAAAAAGGTGAGTGAAGTGAGTAGAGAAACAGCACGATTAATTTTAACTTACTATATTTCTAATGAGGATCTTTTGACAAAGGGGATGCTTGAGGAAAACACCAAACTACTGCAGGATCGCTGGAGGGGAGTTCGGAATAGTTTCATTCAGAAAGATACAGCGTATAGTATTCTTCAAGAAAATATTATAGAAATTGAATTGGCCTTAAAAAACCAAATCGACACTTATAATATGTACAGTAATAAGTTAAACACCTTATGTGAAGACGAAAAAAGAGCCATTAAAGAGCTTAATGAAATGCGTGAGCACATTAATGACGTCTCAGTGCAAGTTAGGCAGGCAAATATACCTGGGATTCCAAGTAAGTATGAAATCCTTTTTGAAGAAGCCAAAAATGCCATTGAGGTTGTTGAACAGAAATTAGTTGTCCGACCACTTGAAATGGAAAGTGTACTGTTTCATCTGGAAGATGCCAGCGAGAAAATGAAAGATTTACAATTATTATCTAAACATTTGATTGAGGAAGTATTAATAACTGAAAAGGTTATTCAATATGGTAACCGCTATCGTTTGAAAAACGCTGAATTGTCACTAGCTTTGACTGAAGCCGAGACGAAGTTTAATGCTTATCTGTATAGTGATGCACTTGAAATTGCTTCATTGGCAATTGAACAAGTGGAACCTGGATTTTTCCATAATTCAGATGGCGAAATTGCTTTTGGCGAACAGTCTTATGCTGAAGTTGAAGAAGCAACTGAACGAGAGTTTTCAACATTACAGGATGGGGAGGCTCATCAAGAAAAAGCAAACTCTGCCGAACAAAAAAGCCTCGATGATGAAAAATATTTTGCAAAAGCGTACAATGAAATTGAAACCGACTTGACAGCCACAGTTGATCCGGAAAATAAAGATCAGATAGTTAATAATTCAGTAGAGGAATCTAAAATTATTGAAGAATTGCCAAAAGAAAAGATGGATTTCGCAGATGCTAATGATGCGGTCGAAGGAAATTCCAATGGCTTGGAAAACATGGTTGAAGAAGACAACTACATTGATGGTGATAAATTCAATGACGAGGATATAAAAAGAATTATTGATGGTACAGCAAAATCTGATAGTATTGTTTCACTTTCTGCAACGACTGATGTGCCTACAGTTATGACTTGGGTTAATCGCAAGAAAAGAGGGCGTAAGATTGATAAAGATCAAACGGAGTTTAAATTTGATTAATGGAATGTATTGGCGATTTTATAATAACGAAAATATGAAGATAAATGATTGTATGAAGATAAATGATTGGGTGATTTTTACATGAGGGAGGATTCCAATAGTGATTTATCTTGATAATAGTGCCTCGACAAAGCCGCATCCTGCTGTGCTAGAAGCGTTCAATAAAGTGAGCGAGAGGTTTTGGGCAAACCCTTCATCCAATCATCAATTTGGTGGACAGGCAGAGGCTTTATTAGCAAAATCGAGACAACAGATTGCAGATATTCTAGGTGTTAATGCCAGTGAAATAATTTTTACTTCTGGCGGAACTGAGAGCAATAATCTTGCAATTAAGGGGGTTGCAGCTAGCTTTGGCAACCGAGGCAAACATATTATTACCTCAATTATTGAGCACCCATCGGTGAGTAAGCCCTATGCGCAATTAGAAGCGCAAGGCTTTGAAGTTACGCAGCTACCTGTTGATTCTCAGGGATCAATTGCTATTAGTGATCTGAAAAATGCGATGCGTGATGATACCATTCTGGTTTCAATTATGCATGTTAATAATGAAATTGGTTCTGTACAGCCAATTAAAGAAATTGGTGCAGTTATCCAGCAATATCCGAAAGCTTTTTTTCATGTAGATGGGATTCAAGGATTCAGCAAGGTACCACTCGATTTACGGGAAGCTCATGTGGATCTTTACTCACTTTCTGCGCATAAGTTTCATGGTTTAAAGGGCACAGGCATTCTATTTGTGAGAGATGGAATCTTGCTTGAATCTGTTCTTGCAGGTGGTAATCAAGAGCGTAAGCTGAGAAGTGGTACTGTGAATGTGGCAGGCGCCGTCTCAATCGCTAAGGCAATGCGTATTGCAAATGAAAATGCAGATGCAAACTTGGGAAATTTAACAATGTTGCGAAATTATTTCTTCCAAGAGCTAAAAAAAATTCCACAGATTGTGTTGAATTCACCTGAAAAAAATGGTGCGCCACAAATTGTTAATTTTTCAGTACCAAGTTTGAATGCAGAAGTGTTTGTACGTTTGCTAGAGGAAAAGGATATCTATGTTTCCTCAACAAGTGCATGCTCTTCAAAAACGAAAGCCATCAGTCAAGTCGTCAAATCGTTAGGGCATAATGAGAAAGTAGCTGCTAGCTCAATTCGAGTAAGCTTGTGCTTTGATACAACGAAAGAAGAGATTGACTTGGTTCTTCAGGCGATTAATGAGAATATAGACAAATTAAGTGAGGTAACTAAATGATTGAATATAATCATATCATTGTGAGATATGGTGAAATCACACTCAAAAAGCGTAATCGTGGCCAGTTTATTGAGCAATTGCGTAAGAATGTGAAGCATACCTTGAAACCTTTTCCAAAGGTTACGATTGAAACGCGACACGAGCGCATGATTCTAACGCTAAATGGCGAAAATGTAGATGAGGTCATTGAGAAAGTCCGTAAGGTTTATGGGATTTATGCGCTGACACCTGCTTTGAAGGCTGAAAAAGATCTAGATGATATTAAGGCAAAAGCCCTTACCTACATGCAGCAGCAAAGTGGGAATGTGGCTACTTTTAAAGTTGAAACAAAACGTGCTGACAAGACATTTCCGCATGATTCGTTTGCTTGTAGTCGTGAGATTGGTGCACATATTTTGATTAATGCTCAACCCATTGGTGTAGATTTGCACAACCCGGACATTGTTCTGAATATTGAGATCAAAACAGATGCAACCTATATTTCAGGTAAAACTTATAAAGCAGTTGGTGGGTTGCCAGTTGGTTCAAGCGGGCGCGCTATGCTCCTGCTTTCAGGTGGTATCGATAGCCCTGTTGCAGGATATAAGATCATGAAACGCGGTGTTGAAATAGAATGTATCCACTTCGAAAGTCCACCTTTTACCAGTGATCGTGCTAAACAAAAGGTGATTGATTTAGCGGAAGTGTTGTCAAATGTGAATGGTAAGATGGTTCTGCATATCATACCTTTTACGCAAATTCAAAAACTTATTCATAAGGAAATTCCAGATCGCTTCTCCATCACGGTTATGCGACGAATTATGTTTCGGATTGCTGATATCTTACGTGAGAAGAGAGAGGCACTTGCAATTGTGACTGGAGAAAATCTAGGTCAAGTGGCTAGCCAAACGATTGAAAGTATGTACACGATCAATGAGGTAACCAATACTCCGATTTTCCGACCGCTCATATCGATGGATAAGACTGAGATCATTCAAATTGCCCAGGAAATAGATACTTATGAAATTTCCATCCGACCGTATGAGGATTGTTGTACAATTTTCAAACCAAGCAATCCAAAGACAAAACCACGTCGGGAAAAGGTTAACCAGTTTGAAAAAGAAGTTGATTTCTCTGTTCTAATTGAGGAGGCAGTTTCACAAGCTGAAAAAATTATCTTTACAAATCGTGTAAAGAAAAAAACAGAGATTGATGAATTATTCTAGGCTGAGCACCATTCTGAAGGGAGCAAACAGGTACTGAACTAGCAAGAAAAAAAGAACTCCAAAAATTGCTAATTCATTCTTTGCATACTTGCGACGATTTCTACACACTCTAAACTGCAGAAGGAGGTGAGAAATCATGCAGAAATCTTCTAACAACAAGCTTTTGGTTCCTGGTGTACAACATGCGTTAGACCAAATGAAGTACGAAATCGCTTCTGAATTTGGTGTAACTCTTGGAGCTGATTCTACTTCTCGTGCTAACGGTTCCGTTGGCGGTGAAATCACAAAGCGTTTAGTACAAATCGCTCAAAGCAGCCTTTCTAAATAACATAATCTCTTTGAGATTAAGTGAGTGTCAGTGGAAACTTCTGAATATACAGAAGCAATACTTGATAATTAAATAAAAATGGCTACAGAAGCAAGGTCTTGATGACCTTGCTTCTTTTGTTCGCCCAGCATGGGCGAACTTGGTTGTAGGAACCAAATGCAACTTGAAACTCGCTAAGATTCCCAAATACTTCGTGATAATTTCCTAGGATAGTCCCGCTATCCTTCGTAAATTATTCCTCGTCTTTGAAAATTTTATCGGGAGTTTTAAGTTGCATTTCTATCGACAATCAGGATTAGACAGCAAACTTTCCATTGAAAAACATTCGCCAATAAAAAACATAAAATACAGTTAATTATTTTCGTTGTTGCTATGCCTTCCTATGTGATAAGATAATTCTTATTTATAAATCTTAGACAGTAGGTAGAGTAATCCTATATGCCTAAACAAAGAAGGTCTGAAGGATGAACAGCAACGAAAAGCAAGGCATGATCTACGCTCTATTTTCATATGTGATTTGGGGTTTTTTGCCGATTTATTGGAAGGAAATCCAAAGTGTCCCGCCTACTCAAATTTTGGGGCACAGAATTATCTGGTCGTTTGTATTCATGGCTGTTCTGATTGCTTTTGCAGGTAAATTTAAAACAACCTATTCAATTTTGAAAGGTCTAATGGCAAAACCGAAAAGCTTGCTGCTAATCTTATCTGCTTCTTCATTAA
>JAVBKB010000031.1:0-14425 GCA_031554275.1 Caryophanales bacterium
TAATTTAAGAGGAATAAGAATTCATCTTTTGTATTTTTATCTTTATTTGCCTGTTTCGCCATCTTCTGAACTATTTTCTTGCTTTTTCGTTCTTCTTTTGTAGGTAGCGATCCCGCTTTTGGATTATTCAATTGTTCTGAATCAAGTGAGTTTAAATAATCATCTAGCAAAATCTCACCACCAATATAGATAATATTATCCATACCCTTTTTCAGCTGTTGATTGGTTAAGGTGCCTTTGATTACTTGATCCACCTTAATAGATGCTTGTGTATAAACTCTACCGGATATAACCAAAGTGCTATTTTCTTTAACAAAACGTCCCGTAATTACAATATCAGCCAAATCATAGAGCTGTTCAGGTGAAGTAGCCCGGTAATCAGGAATCGTACTAATTTGAGAAGCTATTTCTAAATTATCTAATGGAACTTTAGATGAAACTTCTAACGGAGTTTTAGTTGTAGAAAAAGTCTTCAAGCCTACAACGACTGACGCAATTAGTAATAGAGTCACTACAGCACCAAGACAATAATTCTTTTTCATATAACTACCCCCTAAGGATGTTAAGGTTTGAAAGCTTTCTTCATCCTACAAATCTTATTTTCAAGGAAATAGGTGTTGTGAGTAAAAAGCACGGCAATGGTCTGCGCAGCCTTACCTACATTTGGCTGTTCCGAGATAGTACATTAGCAAGTCATACTATTTCACTGGGTAAAAATCGACTTTATCAAAAGTTTTTGTGTCTGGGCTAAAGACATTTCCGCCCTTATCGATTTTCAACATGCTATAGGCATCCGATCCAACAAAATATAAATTTCTCTTTTCATCATAATTTAGGAAGATCAAGAGTTTTTCCTTTGTATTTTTATCTTTATTAGCTTGTTTTGCCACCTTTTCAACAATTTTTTTGCTTTTTCTCTCCTCTTTTGTAGGTAGCGGTCCCGCTTTTGGATTGTTTAAGCGTTCAGGATCTAATGAGTTTAAATAATCATCAAGTAAAACCTCTCCACCTGCATAAATAACGTTATCCATGCCCTTTTTCATCTGTTGATCAGTTAGCGTTCCCTTGATTACTTGATCGACTTTAATGGTTGCTTGTGTAAACACACTTCCAGATATCGCCAGTGTTTTATTCTCCTTAACAAACCAACCTGTCAATACAACATCTGATAATGTATACAGTTGATCTGGTGAAACCGCTACGTATTCGGGGATCGTGCTAATTTCAAACGCTACTTCTAAGTCGTCTAATGGAACATTCGATGCTTCAAATGAAGTTTTCGTTTCATTTGTAGAAAAGGTCTTCCAACCTACAGCAATTGACGCTATTAGTAACATTGTCACTATAGCACCAAGAAAAAAGTTCTTTTTCATTTAATTCTCCCCCTACGGATGTTTAAATTTGAATGCATCGTTATCAACTTGTCTAATATTGTTTGAAAGGCGTCCTTCATTGAATGGAAACATGATGCTAAAAGGGTTTGTATTATTGTGATTGAGACCAAAAACATGACCTAATTCATGAGTGATAGTAGCTTGAGAACTTATTCTTTCAGCTGCATTGTCATTAGGCAGTAAATTTGGATTTAAAGTTATTTCGCAATAATCCCAATTTTTAGAAACACCAGTAATGTTTCCATCAGAATCAACCACCAAAGGTATCTGAACACGTGATCCGAATTCAAAATACGAGGTACTTCCTCTTATGTTTCTCCCCAAATCTTCAATATAAAACTCGACTGCACTTTCTAATCTAATACCAGTGTTGGTACCAGGTGAGAGTTTGTTACCAAAGCCTGTATAGACCCAATTGGTCATAGCTGACTCAATTTGATCGTGGTAGATATGGCTTGCTGTTCCACTTACCCAAAATTGCACATCATTAATCTCCCATTTCAAATTGTTTGTCAAAGTTGGAGTTGCTCGTCTACATCTTGAATCATATACTCCATTTGTTGCAAAGAAATATTCAATCCCATCAATCATATTGTAACCAGTTATCATCACACCATTTCCATTCAAATAATACTTTACACCACCGCCCAAATCTAACCATCCGGTTGCCATTACACCATTTCCATGAAAGTAATATCTTGCTCCACCAATTTGCTGCCAGCCTATATACATTTGCCCTGGTCTTGATGAGTTTGGATTCAAGTAATACCAATATCCGTTCCATTGGTACCAACCTGTTATCATTGCCCCATTACTTTGAAAGAAATGCCATGCACCACCAATCTGCAGCCAACCAGTTTGCGCTTGCCCTGGCCTTGATGCATTCGGATTCAAATAATACCAATATCCGTTACTTTGAAACCAACCAGTACTCATGGCGCCATTGCTTTGAAAGAAATGCCACGCGCCACCAATCTGTTGCCATCCTGTTAGCGCTTGTCCTTGAGCTGGTGAATTTGGATTCAGGTAATACCAATATCCATTGCTTTGAAACCAACCAGTACTCATCGCTCCATTACTTTGAAAGAAATACCATGCACCATCGATATTCTGCCAGTCTGTTAACGCTTGTCCTTTTGCTGGTGAATTAGGATTCAGGTAATACCAATATCCATTCCATTGAACCCAACCAGTCATCATCGGTCCATTACTTTGAAACTGATACCATGCACCATCGATCTTCTGCCAACCTGTGTACATTTGCCCCGAATTTGGATTCAAGTAGTACCAATAACCATTTACACTAATCCATCCCTTTACTTTCACTCCTGCAGTATTATAGTAATACCAAGCACCATTCTCACTTAACCAACCAGTAGCTGCACTTACGGAAAACGGTTTTTGCAAGAAAGGAATCGCTCCAATACCAAATACCATGGAAACGCAAACGAAACAGGAAATTAAAATTTTTATGAACATTTTCACATCTATTAACCTCCTTGAGTAATTATAGTATTTGAATAGAATCCCATCAACAAAATTTTACAATTCGGATTGCAATTCAACAATATATTGTATGTGAAGCAAAATTTGTGATTTTATTGAACTCTCCTTTGTCATACCGATTAGTAAGTTGTTTATTTTTTCGACAATATCGTTTTTAAATTTACATTATCGTGATATAATCTTTTTACATAAAAATGAGGGAGGGATATTGTTGGTACAAGTTGATTTAAATTGTGATATGGGCGAAAGTTTCGGTGCTTATCAAATGGGCAATGATGAAGAGCTTTTCTCATCAATTACTTCTGCAAATATCGCATGCGGTTTTCACGCGGGTGACCCTTCTACCATGCACAAAACGGTAAAGTTAGCAATTCAGCATGGAGTTGGAATAGGTGCACATCCAGGTTTGCCAGACCTAGTAGGATTTGGACGTCGAGAAATGCAAATCTCATCGAAAGAGGCTTACGAATTGATGGTTTATCAGATGGGTGCATTAGCGGCTTTCATTGATGCGGAAGGTGGAAAGTTTCAGCATGTGAAACCGCATGGTGCGCTGTACAACATGGCTGCAAAGAATAAGGCTTTGGCGGAAGCGATTGCTGAGGCAGTCTACCATGTGAATCCAAATCTCGTGTTGTTTGGTCTTTCAGGTAGTGAAGTTATTCAAGCAGGGAAACGGCTTGGACTGAGGACTGCAAATGAAGTGTTTGCCGACCGAACATACCAGCAGGATGGTTCGCTCACGCCAAGAAATCAAGCAGGCGCTATGATTACGGATGAAGAGATGTCAGTGCATCAAGTGATACGCATGGTGAAAGAAGGTCTAGTTAAGTCACAGCAAGATGTAGACATTCCAATTCAAGCAGATACAATCTGTATTCATGGAGATGGTGCTCATGCAGTGGCATTCGCCAAGAAGATTCGCTCGCAATTTGAAGCATCAGCGATTAAAGTTTGCTCGTTCAGTTAGAAATGTCATACAATAGAAAATTTTGTGTCCTAGGGGGAATAGTATGTTTGTACTTATTGGAATTGTAATTGTTGTATTAGGTTTTGCACTCCGTTTAAATCAATTGCTAGTTGTTGCAGTGGCAGCTTTAGCAACAGGGTTAGCAGCCGAAATTCCTTTCAATGATGTTGTCGCAATCATTGGGGAGAAGTTCACAGCCAATCGAGCTTTGTCATTATTTATCCTAACCTTACCGATTATTGGCTTAATGGAACGTTATGGCTTAAAAGAAAAAGCACAATCAATGATTAGACAGGTGAAGTCTGCTACCACAGGTGGTATTCTCATCATTTACTTATTCATCAGAGAGGTTGCTGCCATCTTTGGATTGACTAGTCTTGGTGGACATCCGCAAATGGTTCGTCCATTGGTAGCGCCAATGGCAGAAGCAGCTGCTGAAAATAAATATGGGAAAATCCCGCCCAAATTGCGTAACAAAATCAGAGCATACTCTGCTTCTGCTGACAATGTAGGGTTATTCTTTGGCGAAGATATTTTTATAGCATTTGGTGCCGTCATACTGATGAAAGGCTTCTTTGCAGAAAGAAATATTATTCTTGAGCCTTGGGACATTGCTAAGTGGGGAATTCCAACAGCGATAGCCGCTTTTGTGATTCATGCATCAAGATTGTATCTGTTTGATCAGCAAATCAAAAAGCAAATGACTTCAATCGCTAAAGGGGGAAATAAACAATGACGACAATTTCATCAATTTTTAAAATCGAATATGTCTATTATGTTGTTGGTATTTTTCTCTTTATAGTGGCTGCTTTGGCATTAATGGATAAGAAAAATCCGCGTAGAATTACAACTGCTCTCTTTTGGGGAATCTTTGGATTCTTGATTTTCTTCGGGAAATTCAGCTTTTTGAAACCACTTTATACAGGATATCTAGTATTAGCAATGGCAATTCTAGCTGGTGTTGGTGGCGTTTTCAAAGGAAAATATAATGAGTCTACACAAGAACAGAAAGAAACAAGTGCTAAGAAGCTCAATTTGAAACTGTTCATTCCAATTCTATTAATTCCACTCATCACAATCCTAGGTTCATTTGATAAACTACCATTTAAAAAAATGATAGTAGGGGATGGTGTCAGGCTTTTAGAAGATAAGCAAGAGACATTTATTAGTTTGGGAATTGCGTGTGTGGTGGCACTTATCGTTGCGATGCTTCTCACTAGGTCAAAGCCATATTATGCTGCTGAAGATTCGAGAAGACTTGTTGATGCTATAAGTTGGGCAGCTGTTCTGCCACAGTTTCTGGCGATGCTTGGTGGCGTGTTCACTGCTGCCAAAGTGGATAAAGTCATTTCTGACTTAGCTACTGATGTGATTCCAACAGATTCGAAATTTTGGGTCGTAGTTGCCTATTGCTTGGGAATGGCGCTATTTACAATGATAATGGGTAATGCCTTTGCTGCCTTCCCTGTAATGACCGCTGCGATTGGACTTCCGTTTATCGTTATGATGCATGGCGGGAATCCAGCAGTAGTTGCAGCGATCGGAATGTTCTCAGGCTACTGTGGTACATTGATGACACCAATGGGTGCAAACTTCAATATCGTACCTGCAGCATTACTTGACTTGCATAGTAAAAACGATGTCATTAAAGTACAGATACCTACAGCTTTAACATTATTAACTGTCAATGTGTTTCTCATGTACATCATGGTCTACTAAATTGCAGAGTTTACTAAGTAGATACTATCCTGTATAGTTATGACATGAAGTTAAGACGAAAAAAGACTATAAACAGCTTTGGTTGTTATAGTCTTTTTTCTAAATTAGATCACTGGGATCAAGTTCAAGCTCGGTTTGGAACTGAGTTTGATTCATGCTGATTCTCGTAATGCCTAATTAGAAAGGGGTACTAGCATTGATTACGAAGCAAGTCAATAATGTCATTTTGTCACCGTTTGGCGACTCTGCACTTCTACTGAAATTCTCCGATAAGATCAGTCCCGAAACGCACCATCAAATCCAGCAGGTGACTGAGGCAATAGACCGCAATGTGTTTACAGGTTTGATCGAGTACATTCCTGCTTTCACTAGTTTAACAATTATCTATAATCCCCTTAAAGTGAAGAATGCATATGGTAGTTTGCTGGGCGCGACCTTGACTCCTTTCGAACTTGTGGGCCACTTAGTGACAGATATTCTTACGAAATTGGAAGCAGAGGTCGAGGACACTTCAAGAACAGTTGAGGTACCTGTTTGCTATGGTGGTGAGTTTGGTCCGGATTTAGAGTATGTTGCGAAGTTTCATCAGTTGACAATTGATGAAGTGATTGCAATCCATTCAGAACCTGAATATCTAGTTCATATGATCGGGTTTGCACCTGGATTCCCCTATTTGGGAGGGCTCTCTGAGCGGATTGCAACGCCAAGATTGGAAGCACCACGCTTAATTATTCCAGCTGGATCTGTAGGGATTGCTGGAATGCAAACTGGCGTCTATCCAATTGCAACTCCAGGTGGTTGGCAGTTAATTGGCCGAACACCAACACAGTTTTTCCGACCGAAGGAACATCCGCCAAGTCTATTGAAGGCAGGCGATAAGGTGAAGTTCCGTCCAATTAGTTTGGCGGAATACCATTCCCAGTTGGAGGTGAACACATTATGAGTTTAATCATTCAACGGGCTGGGCTTTTCACTACTGTTCAAGATTTGGGTAGACTTGGATTACAGCGTTATGGCATCGTTGTAAGTGGTGCGATGGATACAATGGCACTCCGTATTGGCAATCTTTTGGTTGGGAATGATGAAAGTGCTGCTGCATTAGAAATGACATTGAAAGGACCAACAATTTGGTTTAATGAAGATACGATTATTGCTATCACTGGGGCAGAGTTATCACCAACAATTGACAATCTTCGTGTGCCCTCTATGCGACCGGTTTTTGTGAAGAGAGGGTCGGTTTTGCAATTTGGTTCCTGCAAGAAGGGTTGTCGGGGCTATTTGACAGTTGCTGGTGGCATTGATGTGCCTCTTGTTATGGGTTGCCGAAGCACCTACGTGCGGGGTGGGATTGGTGGTCATCACGGGCGAACCCTTATTGAAGGAGACGAGCTATTCACAGGCAGGAAAAACGATGAAGCAGCTCGTAGGATAGATAGGTTAGCAAACCGAGCAGGTGAAAAGCAGTTCGCAGCAACTTCCTGGGCAGTGAATTTTGATATTCAAGAGCAATACAAGAATCCACCAACAATACGTGTGCTTAAGGGCACTCACTTTGATGCTTTTACTGAAAAAAGCCAGCTCGATTTCTTCCATAAAAGCTATCAAATCTCTCCACAATCAGATCGGATGGGTTATCGATTAGAAGGACCCACGATGAAACTAACGAATCCATTAGAATTGATTTCGGAAGCTGTGGTTCGTGGAACGGTACAGGTACCGCCCGAAGGTCAGCCGATCATTCTATTATCTGACCGACAAACAACCGGTGGGTATCCACGAATTGCCCAAATAGCAACAGTTGATATTCCCTTGTTTGCACAGCTAAAGCCCGGTGATAAGGTCAAGTTTAAACTCATTACCATTGAAAAAGCACAACAAATGTATTTGGATAATGAACAACGGATTCAGGATCTAAAGCTTGGCTTTATGCTGAAAATCCGCAAATATTTTAGCACGATGTAAAAGCAAAAAAAGTTGCAATGATCACCTTGTGTAAGTAGTGTACTTCCACATGATAAATGATCACGCAACTTTCTTTGTTGTTGGACTATATTTGTGCTGAAATCTCTTGTGCGTATTTCTTCAAGTCTTGGATGCAATCTTCAGCCATTTCATCAATCATCATCGTGGATGAAACAACGCTAATCGTTCCCATCAAAGCCTCGTCTTGAAATAGTGGTGTAGCAATTGAACTAATCCCAATTGTCACCTCTTGCCTTTCCATTGAGTACCCACTGTTCTTGATTTCCTCTAGCTCAGTGAGCAGATTTCGCTTATCTAAGATTGTAAATTCGGTATACTTTTCGAAACGTATTTCGTCAATCAATCGTAACTTCTTGCTTTCTTTCATGAATGCCAGTAAGATTTTCCCGGAAGCAGATGCATGTAATGGACTGAACCTGTGTGCTCTTGTTGTCATCATATAGTAAGCAGCGTCCGATTCAATTGTTTCAACTGTATGGATTTTGTCATTTGAAATGAATTGTAGGTAAGCTGTAAATTTATATTTCTCAGCAATTGTATTTAAATAATTTGTAGCAATCCTTTTGATTTTGGCAACCTGGGGAATGTTCGCATGTTTTGCTTTTGTGATAAATAGAGGACCTAGGCTATATTTGTTATGCTCTAAATCGTGATAGATATAATCATTATAGACAAGCGTGTTCATAATACCACGAGTTGTATTGATATTGAGATTTAGTTTATGACTGATTTCATTCAGTGACAAGGTACTATGATTTTCGTCAAAACAATTGAAAATATCCATTGCACGTTGTACCGACTGAATCAGCCTGACTTGACCATCCATTATTTCCACCGTCTTTTGATATTGATTTCCTTGAGTGTAAACGATTGAGGTGTTTTTTTCAACTACAGATTGCCCAATATCTGTTTCGTTTTTTTTTGTTAAAAAAATCTCTTTTCAATATTCTGGGATTATGCTATGATTACATGGCAGTGATTGTGACGACAATGTAGTGATGAATAGTATTCCAATTTACAAATTTTCTTGATTTACAGGAATATTTTTATCGCTATTTATTTTGTCCTAGTAGGAGTAGGGGCAGTCTTCGAGAACAGATGAATGGTTCGGCAATTATAACTACTCCCAAACTAATCTAGATTAAAAGTTTGAGATTTTAAATTACTTTAATGAGGTGAAGAAATGCAACAAGAGTTAACAGATTTAATAGGAAAGATTAATGACGATTATCTATGGTTCTATATTGGCTTGCCAGTATTGATTCTTTTTGGCGTCTACTTTTCAATTAGAACGAATTTCGTTCAATTTAGAATGTTGAGAGAAATGGTTCGGGTAATATTTGAGAAGAATGACAATAAGAAAGGCGTCACTCCGTTTCAGGCATTTTGCATTAGTATGGCGGCTCGTGTGGGAACAGGAAATATTGCTGGAATCGCGTTGGCAATTGGTATTGGTGGTCCTGGTGCTGTCTTCTGGATGTGGATTGTCGCAATTTTCGGATCTGCAACAGGATTTATTGAGAATACATTAGCTCAGATCTACAAGATAAAAGATGGTGACGGATATCGTGGTGGTCCAGCTTATTACATGAGGCAGGGCTTGAACTCACGTTGGATGAGCGTTCTATTTTCAGTATTAATTATTATTACATTTGGACTTGTATTCAATTCAGTGCAATCAAATACAATTGCGGAAGTTTTCAACGACAAATTTGGTATCGATCGAACTTTGATTGGTCTTGTAATAGCATTCTTATTTGCACTCATTATTTTTGGTGGTGTGAAAAGAATTGCCGTTGCAACTGAAAAGTTTGTCATTATTAAAGCAGGAACATATCTATTGTTAGGCTTGATCGTCATTGTTACCCATATTTCTGATATGCCTTCAGTGTTTGCCTTGATCTTTGAACATGCATTTGGCTTAAAGGAAATTGCAGGTGGAACATTTGGCGGTATGATTTTGATTGGTGTTAAACGAGGTCTATTCTCCAATGAAGCTGGTTTGGGAAGTGCGCCAAATGCTGCCGCAACAGCAGAAACAAGTCATCCAGTGAAACAAGGTCTACTTCAGGCATTTGGTGTATTGACTGACACATTACTAATCTGTACTACAACTGCCATTATCGTCCTACTCTCTGATGCTTGGAAAACAGGTGAAGCGAATGGGATCAATTTAACGAGAACATCGATCACAGCTGAACTTGGAGAATGGGCAGGACTCTTGTTAACGATCCTAGTATTCTTATTCGCATTTAGTACGCTTATCGGGAACTATTATTATGGTGAAACTAACATTGAATTTTTGAAGAAGAGCAAGCCGTTGCTGTATGTCTATAGATTCGCCGTATTGGCGATGATTGTTTTTGGCTCAACAGCGAAAATGCTACTAGTATGGAGTCTAGCGGACTTGTTTAGTTGTTTAATGGCACTGGTCAACCTAGCAGCTGTGCTATTGCTTTCTAACAAAGCAATTGCAGCACTTAAAGACTACCAGCGACAGAAAAAGGCAGGGAAAAACCCAGTCTTCTACAGAGACAGCATTCCTGGACTGGAGAATGTTGAGTGTTGGGAACGACCAGCTGGATCTAAGGAAAAGACCGTGTAAGGTATTCGTAGTTATAAAAGCTATTGGAAAGATGAGCTTATTACTCTCATCTACATCCAATAGCTTTTTATATGGTTACTTTTGATTATATTAATATATTCTTACTATGAGTAATGAAGTCTTTTGGTCAATGAAGTTTTTAGTTCTGGGTTATAAAATTTCATGTCGAATTACAATGATTGAATTATCGGGTTGAGGATCTTTAAAAGTAGGTTCGGTATGGAATTTGTCGATTTGACCTGATTTGTTGAAACAAATAGTATCTTGTGTTGTAACTTTTCTTGACTAAATACAACTTTAACTGTGAATAACTTTTTTATAAAGAGATAACTTGACAAAATTAGTGTAACGAACAGCTGAAAAAAATAATTTACTCATAATTCATTACAAGGGAGGATTTGTTTTGGGGGATAAATATATAAAAACTCCATCTGATATGTCTGTGCTGCACTTGCAAGATTCATCTTTATCGCAAGATTACGAATTTGACATATTAATAAAACATGTAATATCAATAATTATTGAAAGTAATTGTTCGGCTCTCAAAAAAGAGCTGTTGTGGGAAACGATCCTGAGAAGAATTGAATCAGAAAAAGATTCTGAGAAAAATCGCTTACCCAGTCATGTAGCGCAAAATAAAGACTAGCAGCCTTATTTCGATTTCCAATTGAAGTAGAGTTGCTTAATTTTTTTGAAATATTTTATATTGGAAAAATAGATAATTTCCCGAGGTAAGTCACGAGTCTAAGCCCCGTTTGGCTACTTATTCCCCAAGGAGGGCTTTTGTAGTTAGGGTGCTGGATGGTTTAATGTACTTATATAATGGTAATTCATGGGGTATTGATATGCTTAGATCAATGGAATAGACATTTTATCTGGAAAAAACTAACGAATAATCTCGATTTACAATAATTACTAAAACCAAATCTGTCTAAATGCGTTACAATGGATCGTGTTCAATAAAAGAGAAAGATTTTCTACGACATTATATTTTATTTTTAAAAAATGGCTTATTATTGTAACTTTTTTCGACAAAACTCAACTATTTGGGTACAGAGACTGTTTGAAAGGAGTGGTTTGCTTGGAGAAAGCTGAAATAATCTCACTTGTGAAAAAAGTAAAAGAAAATGAGGAAGGTGCATTTAGCGAATTGTACAATGAAATGTCTGGTTGGATATATCATTATGCATATAGTATCCTACGTGATGATAATGACACTTCTGATGTAGTACAAGACGTCTTTGTTCAGATATATTCTAATATTCATATGCTGAAGGATGATCGGGCGTTTGTAGCATGGTCAAAGAAAATTGTGTTCTACAAATGTTCTGCAATACTTCGAGAAAGATATAAGCAAAGGGTAAATTTGGTAACAAGCTTCGATGAAGACCTTCTCAGGGAGGAGCGTTCAGATTTTCTTCCAGAGGAAAGACTTTTCAAAAAAGAATCTCATGTGGAGCTTTCTAAATTGATTGCTGGACTTTCTGATGAAACACAACACATCATTTCCTTATTTTATTATTGGGATGTGTCAACCAAGGAAATCGCTGAGCTTTTAAATATTTCTGATGGAGCAGTAAGGGTGAAGCTCTTACGTGCTAGAGCGCGTTTAAAAGAAAAGATAAAGAGTATAAGTTTACAAGACAATTATAAGAAAGACATGGCATTATTCCCGCCTGCCCTTTGGTCATTGATTTACCAAACAGATTCTGGGGGATCCTGGTCACTTGCAGGTAAGGAGCAAATTTGGAATGCTGTTCAGAAAGCTTTGGATAACGGCACGACTGTAGGTGCTACTACTTCAACTGCCGGATTTATGAAGTTAACAGTTACCAAGATTACTAACTCACTTCTTTCAACAAAACTTATCGCTGTTGTTTTGGTAGCTACCGTTGGTACGGGAATCTCAGCTGGATTCATCATGAATGGCACTGAGTCGCCCACTTCAATTTCAGAAAATCTGAATCCATCAAACCAACTAGCAGTACGGCAGGCGGTCAATCCTCCAATAATAGTCGAGGGTCTCGAGCGATTTGTCGGAAAAGAGGATGCGGCGGAAATCAGATTATTAACAAATCCCTCGACTAATCAATACAAACAATTCATTCAAATTGCAGAACGGAATCAAATTACTCGGAATAATTATTTTATTGATGAAAGTCGAATAATGTATGTCCTCTATACACTTGATCTAGAGGGAAAGAGACTGTTGATCATCACTAAATACCATGCTGATAAAGATATCTGGGTTTTGCGATACCAGATTGAAGATGCCTCAAATGCAGTGCCAGAACCAGATCAATTGGTTACCCGGTTCAAAGAAGCGACAAATAAGTAATAAAAAACTGGCTGTGTCCTCAAGAACTCGAAATATTATTATGACAGCTAAATTATCAGAAACCCTGAATGGTCAACAGGATTAAGCGAAGAAGCTGGACCTGATTTCTTCAACCTTGAATATCAAGGAAAGAGGTTTCTGATGATTTGAGTTTCGAGCACATTCATATTGAAAATCAACACTTTCTTGGTACACAGCCTAAATATTAATGGGTATTTATTTTGCTGGAATTAGATTTGTTCCACCTTTTCGAATCTGATGTAACATTTTTCTACAAAAAGCAACTTTATATTTGTAGGGTGACTCGTTTGGAAAATGCCGATGTCATCACTCTAGTGAAAAAAGAAAGGAGGATTTAATGAAACTGTTGGTAATGGAACAAAAGTAACAACAACAGTTAACCCAGATGGTACATGGACTATGTCAGAGTGATTTACCACAAGTGCATTTTTCTCATGATGAAACTAACAGCGTCAAGTAAGAACCGCAATGAAATATAAGATCGATATTTTGACTGCAGGACTTAGGGATGCTCCATTTGCTGTATGGTTTAATCAAGTAACAAGTTTATAAGATTTCAGGATAAATAGTAGTGTTGAGCATTCGAACAATAGGAGTCACAGATTGGTTCAAAGCAATGGTACGACCATTTGTTGGACATTGGTAGCAAACAAAATTACCTGGGTAGCAGGTATTGTTCAAATGTTGAGCAAATGTACTTGTTTGGATCTTTCAGTCTATATTGGGACAGTAATTATTTGTCTAGTTTCAAAGAGTCTTAAATTAATGATATTAGAATCAATGTATTTGAAAAAAGAGAGTCCATCAATTGCGGACATTAATATAGACATTGAACAACAAAAACGGATTCAAGAGGATGTACAGTTTGAACAACTCTTGAAAGTGATGGTTACATTCTATGTCGAAAATTACTGTTCAATTCGTAGAGGATCTAATGCGGGAAGGATTCAAAGAAAGACTACTATCTTTGCAAGACTTGGAGATGGAATTCTAATAGACAAGAAATGCAGTGACGCAGAACACTGCTGAAAACACATTTAAGTGAAAATCTGCCTTATATTCTTTCAAAGGAAACACTCGCTAGAAATATAGTTAAAAATTTCTTACAAGAGCTTTAGGAGGAAAAATATGAAGATAGCAAAAAAAGTAATACTAGTTTTGATGTCTGTGTTATTGGTTTTGTCAGGCAGTCAATTCACCGGTTTAAATTCGAAGACTGCTAAAGCTGCAGGAATTGGGGATTATTGGAATAACTCGCTTGCCAATTCCGGATTGGACATTAATCATGTCAATCCCAAAATTACTATGCTTTATGCTAATGGATTCACAAGTGTGACTTTAATAAAGTCGGACACAAGTGTATATGGGGTACCGAATGGTACTGCTGGGAAAACTCTCTTTGATGGTCCGAATGGAGCGAAAGGGAGTACAATAACATTGGGTGGGATAGAACTTACAACAGAGCTCATTCCACTCAACGAAATTGCAGTTCAAGTGAAATACACTGCCAAGAATACAAATGCTATTACAAGAAAGGTAACACTCAAACAAGTTGTGGATTCTAAACTTAATGGCGATGATACTGTACCTTTGTATGCATTAGCTGGAAATGTTGGTGCTACTGCAAAAGCTGGTGGATATCAGTATATTGTAAGGGCCCTCAACAGCTACGGAGTAACCAATGTTGATAAATGGGTGGCTCAGCCGTTTGATGCCTTTATTTCAAGTGCAAGGCCACAAAACTTCTTTGATGGGTACTCCACAGGATTGCAGTATAATCCGGCGGCAGTATCTCGGGACTTGTTGCCAGCTGGTACAGATACTACCATTGCGATGTGGTGGCCTGAGAAAACGCTTGCTCCAGGTGAGCAGTTTGTTGCTTCGTTCAC
>JAVBKB010000127.1:0-5337 GCA_031554275.1 Caryophanales bacterium
AAAAGTTTCTCAAGATGCATTAATTACTATCGGTAAACATGGCGGTTGGCAATTTGGGGAAGGTCAATTTGTGAATTATTCAATGTTGTTAAAAGCGTATGGTTTTCCTGCAACTAAGGATGACTATTTACAATTCTTGAAAGGATAAATATTTACAAGTTTCGGAAATAATCATCTGCATGGTTTGACCTGTTCTTGATCTAGGAATTCTTTTGGCACAGCAAGTGTTGAGGATATTTTTGTTTTTTTGCGAAAATATGAGATAATGCTTAAATCAGTAGAATGAGGGATTATCAATGGAATTATTTTTTTTAGGAACGGGCGCAGGAATTCCTGCAAAGTTGCGAAATGTTACATCAATTGCATTATTGATGTATGAAGAAAGAAATGCGATTTGGTTGTTTGATTGTGGTGAGGGTACGCAACATCAGATTTTGAAAACCAAAATCAAACCAGGCAAGATCGAGAAAATTTTCATCACACATATGCATGGGGACCATATTTTTGGCTTACCTGGCTTGCTAAGTAGTCGATCATTTCAAGGTGGTACGAGTCCTGTTGATATCTATGGGCCTCCTGGCATCAAGAACTTCATCGAGACATGTCTTGTTACAAGTAGCTCGCACTTAAGATACGATATTCACATTCATGAAATTGCTTCAGGTCAAGTGTTTGAGGATTCGCAATTCACGGTAGAGTCACACCTTCTCCAGCATGGTATCGACAGCTATGGCTACCGAATTGTGCAAAAGGAGCAGCCTGGGCGATTAGATGTGGAGCGGCTAAAGTCAATGGGCATACCATCAGGTCCCATTTATCAACAGATCAAAATGGGCGAGGTGGTTACCCTACCAGATGGGACTGTCATTGATGGAAAGGAATATACACTTGAACCGAAAATAGGAAAAATCATTGCGATTGCAGGTGATACCAAACATTGTGAGAATAGCATACTGCTGGCACAAGATGCGAATATTCTTGTACATGAAGCCACATTTCAACAAGGACAAGAAGATCTAGCACAAAGCTTTTTCCACTCAACTAATTTCGAAACAGCAACTATTGCCAAACGTGCTGGTGTGAAGCAGTTGATCATGACGCATATCAGTTCACGATTTTCAGAAGCTGATATGGCTGCATTTGTGGAGGAAGCTAGATCTATTTTCCCAAATACTGAAGTAGCTTCCGATTTCAGCTCATACATAATTGAATAAAAGTGAGAATGAAATGGTTTGAATATTGTAAAGTGAGTGATAACAATGGATAAATGGAAGAATATCTGTCACCAATTAGCAATACCGACACCTTTTTCGATTGGTGATGTGCATGTCTATTTGTTGAAAGGCGATAGGCTAACACTTGTGGATACTGGACCCAAGACTGCAGTCGCCAAAGATGCTTTGGAGCATGGTTTAATGCAGTTGGGCTACCGGGTTCAAGATATTGAGCAAGTAGTTATTACGCATCATCATGTCGATCATGCAGGTTTGGCAAATATTTTTGGTGACCAAATTGATTTTGTCGGGCATCAAGACTGCAGTCGTTGGGTCTATAGGACGGAGGATTTTGTCCAGGAAAGCAATCAGTTTTATCAACAGCTAGCTGCTACGTCTGGTGTTCCTGAAAGACTACAGAATTTCCATGAATTTATTAATGCTGATAAGATGATGGGATGCCGACGACATTTAACCATTACAATTGAAGCTGGCGAAAGCATTCCTGGACATCCTGATTGGGTGGCAATTGAGACAAACGGACACTCTCAGGGTCATTTGAGCTATTATTGCCAGCCAGAAAAGCTACTTCTCGGTGGTGATGTTTTGCTCAGTCAAACAACTTCGTCGCCAATTATCGAACCCCCTTTGCAAAAGGGGATTCCGCGAACGAGAGCATTATTGCAGCAAATTGCAAGCTTTCAGAAACTTCGTGAAATGGAGATTGATATGCTTTTGCCAAGTCACGAGGACAATGTGAGTGACGTGAAATCGCTCCTTGAACAACGCTTTCATGAGCAACAATATCGTTCTGAAAAATGTCTGCACATTGTTAACGACAAACCACAAACAGTATACGAGATCTGCTCAACTATTTTTCCGAAGCGAGCTGAGAAATTATTGCCATTGATTTTGTTTGAAACAATAGGCCAATTGGATTATTTATTATCAAGAGGGGCAATAACTGAAGTTGAAGAGCAAAATGTTTTCTTTTATAGAAAGAGCTGAGTATTATAGTTTTTTAAAACAAAACTTTCTCAGTCTACTAAGTAATGGATTGTAAAAATCGTTTACCTTGTGTAAACTAGGAAGAGGAATGAGTTGAACTTATCACTCAGATAGACTTATTAGGAGGAAAAAGTAATGTGGCTATACATACTAGTTGGGATTCTTAGTTTATTAGCAGGTCTAGTTTTGGGATTCTTTATCGCTCGTCGATATATGATGAACTACTTCAAAAAGAATCCGCCTATGAATGAACAAATGATTCGCATGATGATGTCTCAAATGGGACAAGTACCATCACAGAAGAAAGTAAATCAAATGATGGCAGCTATGAACAAGAACACAAAGTAAGAGGTTATACTTGAGAAAGCAAAGACGTCTAGTTATCTCGAATTTTTCGAATAACCTAGACGTCTTTTGTGTTGCCTGTTGATCATGATTTGGTCAGTGAATGCAAGTATTAACTTGATCTTCGTTAATATTTGCGGTGATTTTCCAAATCGCTATGATGAAATCGGATAGTATTATTTATAAAATGTACATACCGATTAGATTGACTGGTGACTTACCATTCATGCTCAATCCTTTACCGCCACCAACTACTTGGTGCTTTTCTTTTAATTCGTTGAAAATTGGTTGTAAATCAACATCAGAAACTTTACTTTTTCCAAGAATGAATTGGTATCCCTCATCAAGTTTAGTTTGCAAAAGGCAAACGAGTGGCTCTTCGTAATTATTCACAATGTTTAGTAGCTTTCTTAAGTCTGCAAAATTGAAGCTGTTATCCATGAATTCAACAAAATGATTGCTGTTTTTCTTTTGTACCAAGCTTTCAAACTCAGTTTGAAGTACTTTCTGCATGAGCGCATCATTTGCCTCATTTAGTTCCTTGTTCTTAGAAATGACTTGTGATAAATCTGCATAAACAGTTGTCTCATTTGAAATAGTGAGCTGGCAAATTTTCTTTTGCAATTCTATTGTTCTTTTTAAATAAGCAATCATCGAATAGCCAGCTGTAAAGAAAACACGGTAGCCTTTTGGAATTTTTTCGAAAGGAAGCATTTTAATCGCTTGGACATATTTTAGGTTATCGAAATGCAAGCACCCACATGGTACCATATCATCCAATGTTTCGATGTTAATCACGCGAACAGGGTCCGAGTATAAAGGATGATCTTTAATCCCGTATTTACTTAGTTCACTTTTCGGTATCATGTGAAGTTCAACATTTTTCCCCTCAAATATGAGTTTGTTCGCTTGATCTTCAACCTTTTGTACCATTGCATCTGTGAGTTCCGTCTCACTTATGAAATCAAGATAATAAATATCGTCATTCATATGTAAAGTGGTATTTACCATTGGATAGTTTTTTTCAAACAGAGCAGTTACTAAGTGGTCAGCTACATGAAATTGTGAGCGCTTTAGCCGATCCATCTCATCAATCTTGCCGATAATTTTCTTTTCAGTTAGAGATTTTGCCAGTCGATGAACAATTATGCCATCCTTTTTGGAAACATCGATAACCTCGATCCCATTAATCGTTCCCTTATCACAGTTCATTCCCCCACCAGTTGGGTAGAAGGCTGTTTGATCAAGGATTACATCATAGTGATCACCGTTCTGCTCAACACTGATAACATTTGCTTCAAACTCGTAAAGATAGATTGATTCATAGAACAATTCCTTTGTCATAATACACCCGCTTGTCATTTTAATTTGTTTTATAAAAAAATAGTTAACCTTACTGCTCGTACACATCGAATTTACTACTATGAGTGTACAATAGTTGCTTAATTGCGGCAATTAGTTTATCGCCACCAAAGGCGATTGTGCTTTCGTGGGAGCCATAAGCTACCCATTCGAAATTTCTATCACAGCACAATGTCTCATAAAGAATTGGGCTGAAGCTTTCAACTGTAATTTCATAATCGCCTTCATTTATTTCACCAATTTCATATATCTTTTCTGATGAAAAACCCTTTACAATTTCAATAATTTCTTTCTCACAAGGTTCAACATATTTCTTCATCAAAAATAAAGTAGTAGTTGGTGAAACATCGTCGAGTGGGACCGATTGTAAATTCTGTTTCTGTATTTGAAGCGTCTAGCAGTGCAGTAATTCCTTGTTGAAAATCGGTAAACACTTGACCGACAAGTAATTCTACGCCATTTTGAATAGCACGAAGTGCATGGTATCTAGGAAATAAATCATAGTCCTTTTTAGAATAGGAGTAACTTGGAAAATCAGTGCCCGTTCGCTTATTAGTATATTTTTCTGTCCAATAATGATAGTTTTCAATACAGTATCTTCTTGCAATTGTAATGCACTTTTCGCTTATATTCATTGTGTAGCTTCCTGACTTTCCTTTTGAAATCGAATTTCCTTGCCTTTTCCAACCACAAAGTTGAATTGTTTTTATTATATAATTAATAATTGGTGTAATCATATAGAAATTGATGCGCACAACAGTAGCAATTGAAAATCTGGTCAATATTGGAAACACGGAAAGTCAAAATACAGGCGCATAAGGGAGACCACCCAAAGCTGCCTGTATTTTTGCCCTATTTCAATTTCGCAACTTACTTTGAAAACTCAGTGGAGAGAAAGTCCACCATAGCCCTCTTTACCAAGTAATGCAAACATATTTCGTTTGTAGGCCTCAACACCTGGTTGATCGAAAGGGTTGACGCCTAACAAATAGCCGCTCATCGCACATGCCTTTTCGAAGTAATAAACTATGTAGCCGAAGGTGAAAGGATCTCGCTTAGGTAGTGTAATAATCAAATTTGGTACATCTCCAGCTTTATGAGCAAGTAACGTGCCTTGGAAGGCCTTGTCGTTGATTTCAGAAATGGATTTACCAGCTAAATAATTTAAACCATCTAAATTGTTGTTTTCCTCTTCAATGAGAATTGTCTCATGTCCATATTGCACTTTCAAAACAGTTTCAAAAATATTACGTCTGCCTTCTTGGATATATTGTCCCAGTGAATGTAAATCAGTTGTGAAATTTGCTGTAGAAGGGAAGATTCATTTGTGATCTTTACCTTCGATTTCACAAAATAATTGATTCAACCATTCACAAAGATATTGTATCGAAGGATCGTAGTTTACAAA
>JAVBKB010000230.1:0-2847 GCA_031554275.1 Caryophanales bacterium
TACGAGAATTACTTGACTGTGTCAAATTGTTATCACTTATTTGGAGCAACGGGATGAGCACTCAACTCATATTCAGCTTTGCAACGGGATGAGCACTAAACTCAATTTCAGCTTTGCGAGCAATTCTACCATGAAATGTGCCGATAATTAGCAGGGCTAGAAAAACGATAAAATTCTTTAGAATTCAATGTACACCAGATATTTCAGATTTGCAGTCTTCCTCATTAGGCCAATTTCAACTTAAGCTTGTTAAAAAACTGATTTTTTTTACACAAAGCGAGTAAAATATTGTTATAATTATTTTCGAAATGATTATAACAGTGGAGGTTGTATTTTGGAGAATCACTATGACGAAAACCGTGGAAATATTATCAAAACGATAATTATAATTATCGCTATCGTTTTAATTGGGCTAAGTATATTTTTGCTTGTGGGAAATAAGAAAGAAAACACTGATAATGAAAAGACAGAAACCAAAAAGACAGTAGTAACGAAAAGTAAAGAACGCGATGAGTTTGAGCCAAGCAGATACTTAGACGCGACGCTGTTTAAACGTAATGCGCCAATTGAAATAAAGGATAATTTAGGAAAATTAGAAGTATCTGTTGAAAACTTTGATATGTTTGATAGTGCGCTAGATGAAGATTTCTATGGTTATCAATTCAATTCCCCAGAGAATGGAACGATTGTAGCTATTAAAGTTTCGATAAAAAATACTGGCAAAAAGGTTGTTCAATTCCAACCTAATTCCGCCTATTTGATCACTGACTCTAAAGAGCAAGCTCGATACGACTCATTCATTGCTGAGCATAGTGAATACGAATGGGAAATTGAAGCTGGTGATACTTATGAAGGATTTCTTCCATTCATGATCTATTCTAATCCAAAAGAAATCAAGAACTTCAAACTTGCGTTTTGGGATTATGATGAAGAAGAATCATTGGTATTAGACTTTGATATGACTAAGGGTCAGCTGTTAGATGAAGAATCGGCCTTTGTTGCAACAGAGTCAAAAAAAGAAACGAAATTTGACAATGAATTGGGTGAATTTGAATTAGTTCAAGAGAATGTTCCACTGAATTTAGAACAGAAATCAGCATCTTTTAAAGTGAATTTTAACTCGATGGATATTTACAAACTCGAATTAGATGATCGATTTGTTTTTGAAAATCCCACCTTTGCTGGTCAAAAATATGCCACTGCTGTGATCATTGATACTAAAGTTGAAAATACTAATGAAGATTTTATTGACTTTAATCTTCATCCAATTTTTATCACAACAAATACGAAGGAACAACTTCCGACTCGTACTTTTGGTCTAGGTCCTTCAGAAAACTTAGGTTCTAAATATATTGGAGAAGTCATCAAGGAAGGTAAACTGATTTATGTGTTTAAATCTAAACCTGAGGAAGTCAAAAGTGTGAAGTTTTATTATAATCCCCCATATTTAATGGAGGATTATGATGAAATAGGTGATGCTTTTGTACTTGAGGCCACTGTTGACATCAATCCAATTGCAGGTCTAGATGAAGTAACAGAAAGAAGTCCGGATTTCTTTATTTCTGAAGGGATGGGTTCTACAACTGTTGCAAAGCAGGACATTGCTATTAATCAAGAGAAAAATGCTGGTCCTGTCAAAATCACTCTTGAAAAACTCGACTTACTAGATTTCAAACCGAAAAAAAGCTATCAAAAAGAATACTTTGATGGATTGAAAAATTTAACACTTGTTCGTGTCAAAGCTAAGATCGAAACGAATACTGATGAGAAAGTCGATCTAGAGTTTCGAAAGGCAACGATTACCTCAAACACTGGCGACACATACGACTTAAAGAATATGTTTTTGCTCAACAATTACACAGCATATGGCTACATGGGGAGTATCATGTCTGATGAGTACATCATATTCCCGATAAAAACCGCTGCTTCGGAAATAACCCATCTTCAAATTTCTTTTGGAGCACCTCTAGATGAACATTATAAAGAATTAGGTGAGAAAATGGTTTTTGAGATTGATGTGAAATAATACAGATCTATCGGGAATTATTCAAATAAAAAAGCGAGATATAGTCCTCAGAACTGAGGGCTGTATCTCGTTTTACGTGAGAGAGCTTTCGAATCGTGTAGCGCCGAAATATTCCGAATTCACCTTTGTTAACATCTGATTTACGGTTATCTTTCAAAAGGGATTTTATTAGAATCAAAAGTAAATCCTTGACCTAGCACATCTTGAACAACTGATACTGTTACAAATGCGTGCGGATCAACCTGAGAGACAACACGCTTCAATTGATTGATTTCATTCTTGCCAACGACACAATAGATGACATCTCTATCAGTTTTGCGATAATAACCATGAGCTCGCATCAATGTAACGCCTCTGCCTAATTCTTTGGCGATAATTTCGGCGATTTCTGAGACATGATCGCTAATAATCATGGCACATCGTGCATCATACAATCCATCGTTCATGAAATCGATAATTCTCGTGGCAATGAAGACTGCGACAAGGGTGTACATCGCTTCTTTATAGTCCAAATAATAAACTAGAGAAGCGATCAGAACAAAAACATCAAATACAAAGATCGTTTTTCCAGTGCTAATATGAAAATACTTCTTCACTAGGTGTGCGATTATATCAACTCCGCCAGTTGTTCCACCAAACCTGAAAATAATCCCCAAACCAACGCCTGCGAACACACCTGCAAACAAGGCAGCTAGCATTAAATCATGTGTAAGTGGCATTTCATAATGAAAGTTTTCAAAAACAGCTAGCCAACCCGAAATGCTTAGTGTTCCAATCAGTGTGTAGAATATTGATTTCCTGCCGAGAAACTTCCAACCAAT
>JAVBKB010000118.1:0-7735 GCA_031554275.1 Caryophanales bacterium
TGTCCGTTTTACGAGTTTTAAACCATGTAACAGGCAGAGAATCTTTTGCGTGCAATTGAATTTATTCCCTTGTCCGCCTTTGAATCTTTTATTCAATTCTATATTTTTTTCAACTGTTTTACCGTGATTGGCGAAGAGCCGATTTAATTCTATTCCCCCTTTGATATTCCAAGAACTTGTCGAAAAAGTGTTGGAGGAAGGGCAATTGAAACAAGCGATCAATCAATTGCTAGTACGAAAAATGAGAGGCGACGAATTAGATTTGGAGCCACGGATCAATGAAATTAACCAGTTCATCGAAGCAGAGTTAGCGCGGATGGAATTAGTTGCGAACGCACTACCAGTTTCAAAAGCAGATGATCTAACACCTAGATTAGATCAGTTGTTCCGAGACATGTTACAAGAGGTTTGGCATAAGAAATAAATGTAGGGTTTGGAACGAAGGTGGATTTCAAATAATTTCCGTGAAGTCACTGTCTGCGACTGAGTAAATTATCCTGATTTCGGTAAGCTTTGTTCCAATCTTTTTATCAGATCTAATCCTAATTGTCGTTGGAAATGCAACTTCAAACTCGCTAAGATTCCCAAATACTTCGTCATAATTTCCTAGGATAGTCTTGCTTTCCTTCGTAAATTATTCCTCGTCTTTGAAAATTTTATCGGGAGTTTGAAGTTGCATTTTATACGACAATTAGGATCAATGGGGGAGCACGCATGGGGTTTACGAATTTTTTACGAGAAAGATCAAAATCTATGCCTGAAGCATTAGCACTAGCGTTTGAGGATAGACAATGGACTTTTCAGCAGTTGGATGATAAAGCCATAGATTATGGGCGTAGATTAACAGCACAAGGTGTGGGGTCAAGCTCCTTAGTAGCACTCCATGTGAACAACCATCCAGAATCAGTATTCGCTATCCATGCCTTATGCTATATCGGCGCAAGGATCCTGCTGCTCAACACTCGTTTAACTACACCAGAGCTATTTTGGCAAATTGAACATGCCAAACCTGATTTCCTATTGACAACAAAAGAGTTTCCAACTAGCTCCATCAATCAAATTCTAATCAAGGATTTACCACAACTCGAAGGAAAGCCTTTTCCAATTCAAGAGACCCATTCTTCAAGTGAAGTAGCAACAATAATGTATACCTCAGGAACCACTGGAAAACCGAAAGCGGTTCAGCAAACCTATAGCAATCATTACTATAGTGCAATTAGTTCTTGTGAGAATCTAGGGGTTTCGGCACTAGATAAGTGGTTGTGCATGACGCCGATTTATCATATTAGTGGATTGGCGATATTGTTTCGGTCTGTTATCTGTGGGATTTCAGTACATATGCTAGAGCGTTTCGAACCAGAGCAGGCTAACCGAGCAATTATCAATGATCAAGTAACAATTGCTTCTGTGGTTTCAACGATGCTTACTAAGATGGTTGCAGAAAATTCAGCCTATCCGACAACATTTAAGGGAATGCTATTGGGTGGTGGTTCTGTACCAAAATCGTTGCTGAAGTTATGTCAGGAAAAAAGAATTGCGGTCTTTCAAACCTATGGGATGACAGAAACCTGTTCGCAGTTTGCGACATTGGCGCCAGTAGATAGTATGCGTAAATTAGGTTCAGCAGGGAAACCACTCGAGAATTGCGAACTTCGCATTGTGAATGCTGATGGCAAGCAATGCTTACCAAATGTAAGTGGTGAAATTGTTGTTAAAGGGCCAGTTGTCACATCAGGCTATTTATATGAGGAAAATGCGGATGCATTTGCTGATTGCTGGTTTCATACTGGGGATATTGGTTGCCTGGATGAAGAGGGATATCTGTTCGTCCTTGATCGGCGCTCCGACTTGATCATTTCAGGTGGGGAGAATATCTACCCAGCTGAAATTGAAGCAGTTCTGCTGACGCATCCACATGTGATTGACGCAGGTGTGACTGGAATCGCAGACGACACTTGGGGGCAGGTACCGATTGCTGTAGTTGTTGTGAATGAGCCTGTGGAGCAAACTAAACTGCGCACTTATTGCGAAGAACGCTTGGCGAAATATAAGGTACCAAAGAAGATTATTATCGTCGAAGAGTTACCGAGAAATGCTGCTGGGAAGTTATTACGGCGAGAATTGAAGCGGCTATCAGAAATCGAAACAAATAGTGATAGTTGATAAAAATTCGGGATTACTGCGCAATGATGTACCAGTGCAGCACGTCTGAACTGCATGATCGATTTGACCATGGATTTCAGACGTGCTTTCTGATACCTGAATTATAGTGGGTTCTTCGGGTTAAATGTCTTACAATTTGTTTCGTCGCTTCTGTAGGCGCGCTCATCTGTAAGCGTATTGTTTACTTCAATACGATCAGCATTACACATGTTGCCCTGCTTCCAATAGGTGCAGCTGTCTACGGTACAAATCACATCTTTGGCCATGATGATTCCCCCTATATTAGAAATGAAGCATTGTTATTGCGACAATGCTTCATTAGTTTTGGATAACAACGAATATTTCATACGAGAAATCCAAAAAAATTTACCATAAAAATAGAGAATGATTTGTAGTGGATTTTCAATTGCTCGGTCATTTTTTTGCTTTGCAAGATGAAAAACCTCGGAACAAGTTATTCTCTAATTTTCACTGGAATCAGGGTCACCCATCGCTTTCTGTAGCGAATCTAAATTGCTTCTCATTATTGAGAAATAATCCGCATGACCCACTTCTTTTTCGGTGAGAATTGCCAAGTTGTGAATGGGTAACAGCTTCACACCTGTTTCGTTTTGAATGGTTTCAGCAAATTTCTTGTTAACGTTTTGCTCCACCAAAATGTATTCAATATGGTCTGCATTTACCAAGTCGATTAACGATTTCATCTGTTTTTGAGAGGGTTCATCTGCAGTCGAAAGTCCGGAAATGGCAACTTGTTTGATACCGTAGCGGCTTTCCCAATAGCTGAAGGCTGCATGTGTAACGACAAACTCCTTACGTTCGACATGAAAAGTCACATCAAGGAAATCTTGGTTAAGTGTCAATAGCTCCTGTCGTAGCTGTTCAAAATTCTGCTCAAAATCTGCTTTATGCTCTGGCATTTTGTCAGAAAGCTCATTCTTAATCGATTCTGACATTTCAATACAAAGCAGAGGATCTAACCAAATATGTGGATTTATTGAGCTATGATCGTGCTCATCTACCTCCTCAGCATCAGCATCAACTAGCTCTGCTTCTGGAGTTTTCTCGCCAATTGCAACAAAATTCACATTCTCATTATTCAACGATTTTTTAATACGGTCGACAAATCCTTCTAATCCAAAGCCAATGTAGAAGAATTCATCTGCATCAGCAATTTTCATGACTTCCTTTTGTGTTGGTTCAAAACTATGCTCATCACTACCACTTGGATAAACTGTATGAACCTCTACAAAATCACCACCAATTCTTTCAGTGAAATATTGCAGTGGGTACACAGTTGTATAAACAGTCAGATTTTGCTTGTTGCTAGTAGGTTTTGGGTCGCTACACCCAGTTAGAATTAGAGCAAAGATAATTGCTGTAAAAATTATTTTCTTCAAGTTTTATCATCCTTAATCGTAATCATTCCGATTTATAATACAAAAAAATTTGCCGATTGGCAAGGAAATTATTTTAGTAGGTGAATTATTCAGATTGCAATGTGGGGTTTCCGTCAAAGACAGTTAGCGGAAGTTACTGAGCAGTGCTTTTGTCTTGCTTCTCAGGAACTGGATCGAAACCACCTGGATGGAATGGGTGACATTTAAGTATCCGACGGATTGCTAGATAACCGCCCTTAATAGCACCAAACCGTGAAATTGCTTCAAATCCATAGCTTGAGCAAGAAGGATAGAAACGACAGGATGGTTGTTTGAGAGGGGATATAAATTTCTGATAAAAGCGGATGAGTGCTAGAAATATGGTTTTCATTCGATATTTGCTCCAATCAATCATTATTATAGCATATTGTGAAGGGATTCGTGGTCAGCAGCCTTTGAGCTTTTCATGCGGTTTTTTTTCAGGTAGAATGGTTATGAAAACGCCATCAAAGGGGGAACTACTATGGGAATGCCACTTGAATTGAATACAATGATTGTGACCAAGGGTAGAGAAAAAAGATTGCTGGAAAATACTTTTATCCTTAAGAAGGCCGGCTATCGTTTGTATCCCTTGCACATTCCGCTTGAGGTAAGAAAGGAAATCCAAGCGCAAACGATTGGAATTGCAACGATTCACAAATTGGAACTTGAAAATGATGAGACAACGATTACCTATGAGTTGAAAACACTCAACTCTTCTAATTAGTGTAGCGACATCTTCAATTATTCGCTACACTCTGATCTTGATTCCAGTTAAAAATGAAGAACCTACAGCACATCAGAAATTTTGGAGCAATGCAAATGTCTGGACGCTGTAGGCATCAACTACAACTTCTTTCACCCCAAAGGATTAGCGACATGTACAATCAGCACCTTCCCAAAATTCTCATTGTAACAGCCCATACATTTACCTAACTTGATACAACCAAACGTATAGAAAAAGACGAACTATCAAAGTCCGTCAAGTAAGTTAAATAAAATAAATTAGCATTGAAAATTCAATCGACAAACTCAGAAAGTTAATCCATACACAATAAGCTTTAAACCTTCGGACCACCAAGTCGTGCGATTCTTTCTGAGACAGTTCCAAATTTCTTGAAGTTATCATGGAATTGATTTGCGAGTTCCGTTGCCTGTTTCACATAAGCTGCTTTGTCTGCCCATGTTTTCTCAGGCTGCAACACGTCTGCTGGAACACCAGGTACGCTAACAGGAACTGCTAGACCAAAGATCGCATTCTCAACAGTTTCAATGTCATTGAGCAATCCTTCGACTGCTGCATTAACCATTGTTCTTGTATATTGTAACTTCATTCTGCTTCCCACACCATATGGACCACCTGTCCAACCCGTGTTGACAAGGAAGACCTGTGCATTATGCTTATCAATTTTCTCGCCTAACAATTCCGCATATCTTGTCGCATGAAGCGGTAAGAATGGTGAACCAAAGCATGTAGAGAAGGTTGACTGTGGTGAAGTAATACCACGTTCCGTTCCAGCAAGTTTACTGGTGAAGCCGCTCAAGAAATGATACATCGCTTGCTCTTTTGTAAGCTTACTGATTGGAGGTAGAACTCCATATGCATCTGCAGTTAAGAAAACAATTGTATTTGGATGTCCAGCTGTGCTGGGAACAGTAATATTATCAATGAAATCAATTGGGTAGGCGGCACGTGTATTCTCTGTTAAAGAACCATCATCATAATCAATTGTACGCTCTTTTTCATCGTAAACGACGTTTTCTAGAATTGAACCAAATCGGATTGCGTTCCATATTTCAGGCTCTTTCTCTGCAGATAGGTTAATGCACTTTGCATAGCAACCACCCTCGATATTAAAGACGCCATTGTCTGACCAACCATGCTCATCGTCTCCAATAAGGCTACGCTTCTTGTCAGCAGAAAGTGTTGTTTTGCCTGTGCCTGAAAGACCGAAGAATAGCGCAACATCACCATCATGACCAACGTTAGCGGAACAATGCATTGACAGCACATTTTGTTCAGGTAACAAATAGTTCATGATGCTAAAGATTGATTTCTTCATTTCGCCTGAGTATTCTGATCCCCCAATAAGGATGCATTTTCTTTCAAAAGAAACAATGATAAATGTCTCTGAGTTTGTACCATCAATTGCAGGGTCAGCTAATGTACTTGGACAACCAAGAATAGTGAATTCTGCTTCATGATTTGTCAACTCTTCTTGGGTTGGACGAATAAACAACTGATGGACAAACAAATTGTGCCATGCACATTCATTAATCACTTGAATAGGTAATCGGAAATCACTATCCGCTCCAGCAAAGCCTTTGAATACAAATACTTCTTCCTTTTTCTTTAATTCAGCAAGGACTTTCTTGTACAGTCTATCAAAGCTTTCTGCTGAAATTGGACGATTGACATTGCCCCAATCAATCTTATCTTTAGTAGACGCTTCCTCAACGATGTATTTGTCTTTTGGTGAACGACCTGTATACTTACCTGTTGAAACACGAACAGCACCTGTATTTGTGAGTACACCTTCGCCTCTTGATAAAATCTTTTCCACCAACTGGGGAACTGAAAGCTGATTTTGTACATTTGCCCCATTTAGTAATTCTTGAATTTCACTTGGAGTACCGACTTTACTCATTGAAAAAAACCTACCTTTTTAATTTTTGTATAAAAACTACACATAACATTAGTGTAGCATATTTGTTGAATAATCCATACTGATTTAATAAAAAAATATTGCAGAAAAAGGGATTTTTTATCGGTAAAGCGCAGATAAGTATGAATTGCAGAAGGGGATCGCTTAAACTGCGATAAGTATTTGTCGAAACACCAATTATTTTAGCGAATTCAGTCTGAAATCTTCTCCGAACTTCGGCGCTTATCTTGTCTCTTTTTGCCAGACGCCCTTTAGTTCTTTTTCAGGGAAAATAAGTAGTGATTGGCCAAGAACTTCTTTCTCTACTTTGTGAATATCACTCTTCGATTTGCGTCCAAACCAATCATGTAGAAGTAACTCAATGCCCACTAAAGTTAATGAAAAGAAGTTTGCATAGTGTTTACTGACTTCCCATTTCAACTCGTTTTTCCCACAAATACTATGGCGATTAATGTCCTTCACACAGTCACGGATTTTCTCTAATGCTTGCATTTGTTCAGATTGCGGAAGTGAAAGCACTTGATCAATCTCAGCGATATACTTTTTCGACTCAGAGATTTTCGTGCTTACATCAGTATGGACACGTTTATTGATAAGACCATTTCTAAGTTTAAAATCATTTAGTTTACTCGCTGCATCATATGTTGCCATTACGATTTCATCTCTTGACATTGAAGTAGTTTCGTAACTCAACATATATTTCCAAGATGGTGCGGTGATTGCTTTTCTGTGGTCCTCTAAGCTATGGCAGAATTTGCGATATCCATAATGATCTGGATCCTCAAACCCTTTGCAAGCAGGGTCAAGGAAGGGAGCAAGTGGGGCAACAAAATAGGAAAGCCTTTTTGATTTCCCACAGGCTTGATGAACCTCTTCAACAAAGTCGATACTTTCCATAGCGCTTTGGTAGGTTTGATTAGGGATGCCAGTCATGAAGAACAGGTCTATCTTCTTGCAGTTGTGTGCGATTGCTGAACGTAGTGTTTCAATCAGCTTTGCATTGCTACAATTCATTTTTCCGTTATGTCGACGTATTTTTTCATCATGCGTTTCAATTGTAATCTCGATGCTATATCCTTTTTCGGGAAGTGCTTCATCTAACCTTTGATAGAACGATGTTGGCGCATATTGAAAGAACTCGAAAACGAGTTCGTTGCGAATTCTATTAGCTTTCAGTAGTTGAATGAATTCTTCTTCAAAGGCTTTTCCGTTCTGGCGGAAATCACCAAGAATAAAGATTGGGGCGCGGCTGAATCGTTGGATAAACAAAATATCTTCAATCAGCTTTTTCGGTGAGCGAACAGCAATTTCTTTTCGATTACAATTTAATTCTGCAGCAGAATTAGAACTACCACAAATAATGCACTTATTCGTACACCCCTTAGCAGACAAAAGCGCTGTATTCGGATACTGCAGCCAACCATTGTAAGGCAATGGATCTGTTAAACTCCAATACTTAAAAACCGATTTAACCGTATAACGATAGTC
>JAVBKB010000053.1:0-5505 GCA_031554275.1 Caryophanales bacterium
TGGGGTATTGGTTGTATACTTTCCGAAAAACAAAAAGAGCAGTGACAACTTTAAGTGAACAAGAATTTGTTGCGAATTACCGAAAGGGTCAGATTATTGATTTACGTGAAGCGAACGTTTTCAAAACTGGTCACATATTGGGTGCAAGAAATATACCCAACTCACAGCTTAAACTCTATATCAATGGTTTAAGAAAAGATCAATCAATTTACCTTTATTGTCAAAATCAAATGCAGAGCCAGCGTGCCGCATTGCAATTGCACAAAGCAGGGTTTACAGACTTGTACCAATTGCAGGGTGGTTTCAAAAAATGGACAGGCAAGATTAAGAAATAATATCAGTATGAACAAAAGCTGGAACATAAGTAGATGAGAATCTGCTTTGTTCCAGCTATTTTTTTGAGACGGTAACTTTGCAATTTCTCACTTATCCTAGTTGTCGTTAGAATTTAAAAGTACCACAAAACCTATTTATTCCAAATTAGTCTTATGAATATTTTTTTGTAATAAGTGCAAGGCAAGTAAACAAAGTAATCTCGACAAACACCAAAACTGCAAATAATGTGATAGTTACGATTTGATTATAGAAACCTGAAACAACAATCGCAATTGTCATTGTAATGAAAAAAATAAACATGGTTAGCATCGTGGTTTGAGAAGTTATTAACAATGATCGTTCATCATTTTCTTTTATCTGCAATTCTCGTAACTTTACTGGCTGATTGAGTACCTTAATATATTTAACAACGAAGACTAGTCCCAAAATAGCGATTCCCATAAAGATGCCGATTTGGAGTCCACCAATAAAACTCTTTGCATGCGATATCGAATCCGCTTGTCTGATTTTATTCCATATCAGCACGAAACTTGCGATAAAGCTGACTACTGTAAAACTCCCAATGATCCAAATTCTTTTTCTTAATTTCAACTTGAAATTATCCATTTGCACCCTCCACTTCTGAAAAATCAAATATATCTTCAATCGCTAAATCAAAATACTTTGCAATCTTATAAGCCAATATCAATGACGCTGTGTATTTCTCTACTTCGAGCGAGGTAATTGTCTGCCTCGTCACACCAACTGCTTGAGCTAGCTCTTCCTGCGAAATTCGATGCTGTTTGCGGAGCTCATGAATTCTGGTTTTCACCGCCATTCCCCCTTTTACAATTTTAATCAAAAAAGCAAAGTAAACTATACAATAATAGTATAGTTTACTTTGCAATAAATGTCAATTTAACATTGCTTTTGCTTTGTAACCCTGATGTCCATCGAATAGAGCAAGCTGGACATTATTAACCCAGTTGCTCTACTTCTGTTTTCAATTCCACATTGTATGCGGCTTTAACTTCCTTTTGCACATGGGCAATTAGATTCCAAACATCTGCAGCAGTTGCACCACCTGCATTCACAATGAAGTTACCGTGCATTTCAGAAACCTTCGCTCCACCAATACTGAATCCCTTTAAACCAAGTTCTTCAATCAATCTTCCTGCGTGTAGGGGCAAGGGGTTTCGAAAAACGCTCCCTGCACAAGGCTTGTTATAAGGCTGTGTGTCTTTGCGATAGTTCTTGTTGGCAAGAATTCGCTCACTGATTTCCTCTGGAATGCCAGTGGCTAAATCCAAAATGCATTCTAGTACAACTCCAGGGCGCGCTTTCTGTAGGATTGATGTACGATAACTGTATTGCATTTCGGATGTGGTCAACCATTTCATTTCGCCATCATCAAAGAGCACATGTACCTTTTGTAGAATCCTTGACATATCGGAGCCATGGGCACCTGCATTCATGTAGACTGCTCCCCCAATTGATCCAGGGATTCCTGCTGCAAACTCCAGTCCCGTTAGTCCCCTTTTCCCTGCTAATGATGCCAAAGTCACGATCGAATGCCCTGCTCCTACATGCACCTTGCAGCCTTCAAATTCTACATGTGCCAATCCCTTACCAATATGAATGATGACACCTGGATAACCTGCGTCTCCAACTAATAAATTCGACCCTCTACCAATTACACGATAAGGGATACTGGCATCCTTGGTCAGTTGAATGATCGTTCGTATATCTGACATTGTATTTGGTTCAATGATAACACGGGCAGGTCCTCCAATTTTCATTGTAGTATATCCTGCCAATGATTCATTTTCTTTTATCACACCGACTTGATGTGCTTTTAACTGATCAATTAGTTTTTTCAATTCAAATACTCCTAATAGTAATTAGATACCCTTTTATAATAAATGATTTCGACCATTTCTCAAAATTAAATTTTCGCATGCCGACTGATATTCAATAATATTCCAACTGCCATCAATGTAAGCGTGAGTGAGGAACCACCATAACTTAGAAATGGCAAGGTGATGCCAGTAACAGGAATCAGGCCAGTAACGACTGACACATTAATCATTACTTGGATTGCAATCATTGAAATCACACCCGCAGCGAGCAGACTACCAAATAGGTCTGGAGCACCTAAAGCGATTTTGATTCCTCTCCACAAAAGGATAAAGAATAATATCAGAATAATCGTGCCACCAATGTAGCCTAGTTCCTCTGAAAGAATGGCAAAAATAAAGTCGGTTTGTGGTTCGGGTAAGTAGAAAAACTTCTGGCGGCTTTGTCCAAGTCCTAGTCCAAACAGACCTCCTGGACCAATCGCATACAAGGACTGAATGATTTGAAAGCCACTTCCCAATGGGTCCTTCCAAGGATCAAGATAAGAAGTTATTCGCTCCAATCGATATGGGGCAGATGCGACAAGCCCAACAAACCCGACCAGCCCTAACAAACCAAGCCCAGCAAAATGTGTCATCCTAGCTCCAGCAATTAAGATAATGACTACTGCTGTGCCGAACATGACCGTACCTGTACCTAAATCTGGCTGTAGCATGATTAAACCAAATGCTAGTATTGTCATTCCGAGCGTGGGTACTAGCCCTTTTGTAAAACTAGTAATGTTTTTTTGATGCTTTTCTAGATACTTTGCCAAAAAAAGAATCATTGCAAGCTTCATGAATTCTGATGGTTGAATCGAGAATGCACCCACTCCAATCCAACTTCTTGATCCGTTTCTTAAAGTACCAATTCCGGGAATCAGAACAACAATCAATAGCAGAAAACAAATGATGATAATCGGTTTTGCATATTGTTTCCAAACCATATAGTCTACTCTTGAAATCAAGTACATTGCGATAACACCTACAACAGCAAAAAGAGATTGTCTTTTGGCAAAATAGAACGCATCACCAAACTTGTAGTCGGCCCAAATCGCACTGGAACTATACACCATCACCAACCCGATGATCAATATCGATATGATTGCAAAGATCAGAATTAAATCCGGAGACTTCTTATTTAACTGCATATCTGCACCTACTTTATAACTTGTCTACTTCATAAAGTGTATGCGCAGGTTTGGAGAAAATGAGTTCGTTGATTGAGTATTGATTCAGACCCTTGTTAAAAATCGAGAATAAGATTTGCCGAATAAAAATCAGGAATTGTCTAACAAACAATTTTCGGCAAAGGTAATTTGGAAAGAATAGAATTTATTTGCGTGATTTATTTTTCTGAAATATTTTATGAGAAAAATTAATTTTCTGAAAGGCTGTGCCTAAGAAAGTGTTTTTTTCCAATATAAATTGTGCACAAACTCAAATCATCAGAAACCCTGTCCTTGATATCCATGAAGCGAAAATTAGCACCTCACTTCTTCGCTTACCAATTCTGTTGACCATTCAGGGTTTCTGATATTTCGAGTTGTCAACACTTCTTGAAGACACAGCCTTCTGAAATATTTCATAATTCGTTTGTTTGGAATTTTTTCATCTTGCAATGAAAAAAATAACCAAGCGAAAATGGAAATTCCACTACAAATTGCCCTCGATTTTTAATGGTGAAACAGGATTCGCTCATTGACGAAAAGAGGTGCTAGATGGATAATAAGCAAAAACGATGAGGAAATCAAATGAAAACTTTTGCAGCTTTTTTACGTGGAATTAATGTTGGCAGAAGCCATAAAGTAAGCATGGCAGAACTCAAAGCTAGCTTTGAATCACTTGGGTTTGATAACGTGAAAACCTTCATCAACAGTGGTAATGTGATCTTTTGTACAGAAACCCCTGCAGCACAGCTAGTGAAAATGATTGAAGAGAAATTAGTAATAGAATTCGGCTTTGATATACCTGTGATCATTCGTTCAGAAGTTGAATTAAAGCAATTGCTAGCAAAAATCCCGAATTCATATGACACCAGTAAAGTACATATTGCCTTTTCAAGTGCTTTAATCACTGATTTGCAAACAACACTTCATGAAGCTGGCTTTGATGAAACTGATTTCACAATCGACGGGAAAAATCTATACCTGCAACTGCCAAATGGCGTATTAGAATCTGCCATCATTCAATTTCTATCGAAAAAGAAACTGACAGCAACCTCTACAATGAGGACGCTGAACACTGTAAATAAAGTTTATGCGTTAATCGGGAAAAATTGATAAGATTTTGCACCCTATTAATATTAGAGGACTTCTCATCTCACACATCGTGACATCCGCTGCAATCTTCATTGGTGTGGGATGGATGCCTGGTGTGTTCGTTCTTCCTGTCGCAAGTTCGGTAGCGAGCGATCCTGAACCACCATAGCCCCATACCCACGGATTGCCTTTGTCATCGAGCGCATAAGGGGTTCTTGCACTCACTTCAATATGTTTGATGACTGTTCCCTCTGGCAGATTAACTGGTTTGAATAACGATGACCTCGTGATACTGCCATTTCAAAGTTGGCCAAGGTCATTGCTGACCTAAAGAAAATCCGTCCTGACAGCATTTTAATCCTGCCAGAGCGGATTCTTTTTTGAAAAGTGATTTCTGTGGACTTGAAAGGATTAATCTTTAAGCCACTTGTGAATATAGTACCTATTAAAACTACTGCTGATTTTAGTACGATAGTCCACTATGCTTCCTCGATTGATAGACCTGTAAGAATCTACGTCTGTAGTCCCATCATCTTCCCACTTGTAGTATGGACAAATATTAACGGTCAGTTAATTTCGATTCACAAACTCGAATAACTTCTTTTGGTATTGATTCAAAAATCAAAATTTCAGGTTTTGAATAAGGTTTAATAGTAACAAACTCTTCAAGGGTTATCATACTTTCCCAGTACAATTTAACCCAGTAGTCAATGCTTTGACCAGTATCAAAATTTAGTGCTTCCTCATCTGTATCCTTCAAATCTTCATAGAATGTTTGGTCGTAGATAGACAAAGAAATCTCCCCATCAAAAACTAGAATTTTTTCAGAAAAAACAGGAAAGCAAAAAGATTTCGTAAAGCGATTAATAATATCTACCCCTATTGCTTCTTCGAAGTTCACCCACAATGGAGCGTGAGCAGGCTTAAGCCGTTCAGTTACTTTTAATTCAACTTCTCCACCATTACTATAACGATAATTTGATTTTGTAGTGTATTTGATGCCTTCAAGCATAACTTCTTCCATCGGAACGTAA
>JAVBKB010000203.1:0-11814 GCA_031554275.1 Caryophanales bacterium
CCTACGCTATCTCTACCTAAATACTAGAATCTAGCATTTTTTCAAATTAGCATTTTCGCCTTATATAAATAACAAACTTTTACTCAAGATCGATTATATTTTTTTAAATATCAATCCCAAAATTCTTGCATAGCTCTCCTAAACCGCCGGAGAAACCGCTCCCAACTGCATTAAACTTCCATTCGCTACCATGCTTGTACAACTCACACACGATTACCACAGTTTCAATCGAGAAATCTTCGCCTAAATCATAACGCATTAACTCTTGCTCATTACTAGCATCCAACACACGAACAAAAGCATTTGAAATCTGACCAAAATTCTGTTTACGCTCCACCGCTTCATGGATTGTAACTGCAAAAGAAATCTTTTCCACATAATCTGGTAATTTACCAAACTCAACTGTCAACTGCTCATCATCGCCATCACCTTCACCAGTACGATTGTCACCAGTGTGGATAACAGCATCTGTTTTGCTCTTCAAATTGTTATAAAAAATAAAATCCTCTTCAAACTGGGTTTTTCCAGAAGCATCTGTGAGAAACGCACTTGCGTCTAAATCAAAATCATTGTTGCCAGCATATTTATTCGTATCCCAACCAAGACCAATAATAACCTTTGTCATTCCTGGATTTGTTTTCGTTAAATCAACCTTTTGACCCTTCATTAAAGAAACTGCCATCGATAACACTCCTATCATTTAGTAAACATTCTTCTAGAAACTAGTAACCAAAATAACTATTTTATGAAATAACTTAGTGTCTCTATTTACTCAAAAACGATTACGATAAACCAAAGTCACGAATCAGTGATGTTAATCCACCCTGATATCCGCTACCGATCGCATTAAACTTCCATTCCGCACCGTTGCGATACAACTCGCCTACAACAACTGCTGTTTCAATTGAGAAATCCTCGCCTAAGTCATAACGAATTAACTCTTCATTAGTTGCAGCGTTGACAATCCGAACAAAAGAGTTAGCAACTTGACCAAAATTCTGACGTCTTTCTTCCGCTTCATGAATCGTGATCGCAAAAGAAATCTTACTAATTTCTGCAGGCACAGCACTTAGATCAACATTGATTTGCTCATCATCGCCATCACCATCACCAGTAAGATTATCACCAGTGTGTTTAACCGCACCAGCGCCACCGACCGCGTTATTGTAGAACACAAAGTCAGTATCCTTGGCACACTTTCCCTCGGCGTTCAATAGAAATACTGAAGAATCGAGGTCGAAAGCGCCTCCCCCGTCATACTTATTCGTATCCCAACCTAGACCAACGACAATATTATTCAAGCCTGGGTTTGACTTTGTTAAGTCAACTTTTTGACCTTTTGATAGATTAATAGCCATTTGAAAAAGCTCCTTTAGGTTTTTTTGTAAAACTAACGATACTTCTCAGCAATTGATTTTAATCCTGAATCTGTAGTTCCATCACCTATTGCATTAAATTTCCACTCACCATTGTGACGATAGATTTCTCCTGTATACAAAGTAGTTAGGTTATCATAGTTGTCAGAAAGAGAAAATTTCACAAGCTCAGAATTGTTACTTGCATTAACGATTCGGATAAAGGCATTTTGAATCAGACCAAAGTGTTGTTTTCGTGCAACACAATCATAGATGTTAACGATGAACACAATCTTTTGAATATGTGCAGGCACTTGATTCAAATCTACCAACACTTGCTCGTCATCACCATCACCTTCACCAGTGATATTGTCACCAGTATGCTGAACGCTTTTGCAGTTACTTTTCAAATTACCGAAATAAACCAATTCCGCTAATTTCTCATTACTATCTAACATTAGAACAGATGCATCACAATCGATAGGAGCCGGTCTGCTGAATAGACCACTTTTCTGCTTCACTGGGTCCCAACCAAGACCAACCATGAGTTTTGACAATCCAGCATTTCCTTTAGTTAAATCAATCTTCTGACCTTTTGCTAATGAAATTGACATTTTCAAACCACCTTTTTATTTTTCAACTTATTTTCAGACAAATTTGTATCCAGTCCTACTTTATTATACAAAACCTACTATGAAATAGAAACGGTTTATTTTTCACTTTAAAAGGAAATTGGAAATCAGACTAAAGGATATTCGAGTGGGAAATGAAATTTTTCAACTGTATGAATTCTTTTATACAAGAATTAATCTAAAATTCTCTACAACAGATTTACCCATTCACGTTGAGCATACAGCACTCTAACAATATTCACTGTATTCTGCTTTTCGTTCACAATATAAAATACAATGAAATTTTTGACAAGAAGCTTTCGAAAACCTAACTGCGCAAGTCTTTCATCCAAAACCAGTGCATTACGTTTGGGAAGAGATCGCAAACTAAGGATAGCTTCATCAATCGTATCCATCTTCTTTAATGCTAGTTCAGGTTCATAAAGTTCATTGCTAATGTAACGGGCAAGTAATCTCAAGTCTGATTCGGCAGGAGCGGAAACTTCAATTCTAAAGTTGTCCATCTCGAATCCCTGCTTTAATCTCCTTAATCACATCCTCATATGGACGTGTTTTTCCTTGCTGCATTGCTTCTACCCCTTCATCCAACAAACGATACAATTCCGACTTTCCACTTAGCATCTCGTAAACCTCAATGCTCATTACGGCTAGATCACCCTGACCATTCTTAGTAATGAAAACAGGCTCTCGGTGCTTATGGCAAAATGTTGAAATATCGTTATAGTTATTGCGTAAATCTGTACTTGACTTTATGACTGGCATATTAACTCCTCCTAAAGATATTATAGCTTTATTATATACAAATTTCTTTAGAATTGTCATTGAATTTAAACCTTTTAAAAAAGTGTTTCCCCTAATGACTCGTTTTGAAATATGAATCAATCTAAATCGAGTTCTTCGTCTAGGTCATTAACGTGTCAGCTACTTCTTCAAGTGATGTGGATTTGTTTTGAATTAGTGTTGATGCATAGGCACGAAACACGACACCATCAATTTGTTGTTTCATAACTTCGGTGCAAGGATGGGCAGTATTGTAATACCCCATCATTGCCTTTCTCACTGGCATTGCCACAAACATACCTCATTACTCTTGGTGATTCGCAAACCCTTTACAGCAAAACTTCCATCGAGAACAAGATTGGCGAATGCCTTTAATGGTCTTCCATCTTCGATTGTCTTTGTGATTTTTGCTGACACTTTCATGTGAAATCCTCCTGGAAATTTTTTTCAAGACAACAAAAAACTCCAGACCATTTTGATCTGAAGTGCATCGTGATTTAAAACTCTAATTCTTGCTCAGCTTCTTTATTCAAAAACTTTTGCATTCTCTGAACTTCTTCTTCAAGAAGGGTTTTAGCAAACTCAATAAAGTTCTTTATTTGTTTGTCATTTAACAATTCGATGTATCTTGCTTTATCATCAGCTCGAATTACCAGTGGAGGTATGTCATTTTCAAGCAGGGAGTAATTCAGCACTATACGCCCAGTTCGTCCATTTCCATCAGAAAACGGATGAATTCTTTCGAATTGAACATGTGTTTCTAGAATCGCTTCTAACTTTTCATCCTCAGATTGACTGTTTTTCAACCGATAATCCAAATTATCAACTAACTGTGCCATCATTTGCGGCACTTGGGTAGGATGTGTAGTTTCAAAATCAGCTCCTAGAATCATGTTCTCATTTTTCTTGAACTGGCCCTTGTCATGTTGCAGTCGATCTGTCAGCTTTTCATGAATTGTCTTGATTACATCTATCGATAACGGAACACTGTTTCCAATGCTTTCAATTACAAATTCAAAGGCTTGTTGGTGATTTTTCACTTCATAAATTTCTCTTAGACTAAAATGCTTACTGCCATTCACTTGATTGTGCAAAATAATCGAAACTGTTTCTGCAAGCGTAATAGTGTTGCCCTCAATTGCACTGGAATGATGGGCAAGGCGAACAAGAATATCTTGCAAGTATTCCTCTGTAAATTGATTATTCATTGTCGCACCTCAATTTGTGGTTAATTTCTGTCACTATTTTATCTTTTGGGATTTGATTTGTCACTTTTCCGATCACGCATTTTTTCTTTGTAAGGATCCTTAATTCTTTTTCTAATTTTAAAATTCCGAGAAATTTCGTCTTGAGTTAAATGATTTCTAGATTCCAGAATTGCTTCAAGAGGTGTATCAGGTCTATTGGCACAAAACATACACTCTGGATCATTGCAACCTTTCTCAAGCCACTCATTACATTCCGGACAAATAAAAGCATCGTATTTGTAGAAATAAAGTATTACTGAGCTACAATGTTCACAATTCCCACGAACCACCTGTGTTACTTCTTTCCAGCAGTTTTTTAATCTTCGTCTGTTTTTCTTTTTTGACATGTCATCACTCACTGGGTTTACCAATGTCGTCAAAATGATAGCAAAATAGATTTCTACTCAAAGTAGTTATTGCTATCTCGTTAAGTATACTATGAAAACTTAATGTGGTCAGTTAAGGATTTAAAATGCCCAACGATGATCTGATGGCAAACATGTATCACAAAGCAACACTCCATCAACTTCCGCACCGTTACAAAGTCCCACAACAACTTTATCTTTTTCTCGGTCAGTCACCCAAGTTCCACCTTTAATCTAGTTTATCAACGACAACGAAATCAGTACATTCAAAAATAATTTCAAAATTTCCAGTAAACAAAATATATTCAAAACCATCATCAAGCTTTGCAAACGTCAGTGCGATGACTGTTTGAATAGTAATGCCTCCGTCATTTCTGGCTTAAACGATTTTGTTACATCATAAGCATTATCACTAAAAAATTATTATTGGTGTCTTGGACAATCAAGCAAATAGCAACCGTACATAAAGTACAATTCTAATTTTGGCATGGGCTTGAAATTTTCATTCGTAACTTTAAAATATGTAGTTTCGATGTCTTTCTTTTCCGTAGAATAGCTAGCAACGACTTCTTCTCGATCCTCAAAGGTAAAGTTTTCATCAAGTTCGTCATTCATTGCCTCGAGGATATCTTTTTCTTTTCTTGAGATAACTTCACTAAACTTTAATGAAAGTTGCTCCTTCTTCCCCAAAATGTTTAAACAATAAAAATATGCACCTAACCAACTTGCATTCTCATAATACTTAGTCGTATCAAACATTGCGTTATGCGATGCAAATTCATCACATAAATAAAACAAGTCTGCTATTTGGAACTCACTAATGGAATCGTCAAGTTCACTAAGTTTTGCTAGCTTATTTGCCATTGCCAATGCTTCAATTAAATCATCTGTCTCAAAACAACAAACTCCAAATCCAAACATGACTTTCGTGTCAGTAGGATAGTTTTGATACAACTTTTCAAATACCACTTTAGCCTTTAAAACTTCTCCATTTTGGTGGAGGGCAACTGCATAATTGTAATGGTACTTCATCACTTCACTTAGTGCTTGAGCTGTTTCAAATAACGAAACTGCCTCACGATAGTTTCCTTGATCTGCATAGAATCTGCCGAGAACATCATACGCATTTGGTGTTTGCGGATTTAAATTTATTGCTTTTATCAAATAATCCATACAACCTTCAGTACTATAGTTTTCTTCGTAGAAAAAAGCCAAGTTCGTATACAACCGTGTTTTTTCATCAACACTCAGTTCAGATTCATAATTGACGAGTGCTTCCTCCATTATATCTTTTGAAAAATCAGAATCCATTCGGAGCTCCATAAATACAGCTGCTAGTTGACTGCGAGCAATTATATCCTTGGGATTTTTAAAAATCCGCTTCTCCAAAAAATCTTTGTACTCTTCGAAAATTTGGACGTAATCATCATAGGACTCTTTTTCAACAATCGCTCGCTTAATACGATCAATATAATCCTTTATTTCCATTCAATTACCTCACAACATATCAACATTGTAGATTGATTTCTTATTGAAAAATCCCATTTCAAAATCACACGATTCCAGAACAAGACCTACTTGGATTTTCGGGCCCAAAATCATAATTAGAAATATAGTATCGTCTCTCTGAAATGATGTGACTTGCTCAAAGCCAAATCTCTGATAAAGCCGAATTGCGCGCTGATTAACACTTGCAACTGTCAACCTGATCGGTCTTTTATTTGCTTCATTTTTTATAAATGACAAAATTGCAGAGAAGAAGTGACTGCCGTACCCTTTTCCTGTCCAATCTGGTTTTACCCCAATTCCTATATCAAAATAGTCTTCGTTGTATACACCAAATTGCCTACCTACGGGTACTTGTGCAGCATTTCCGACACAATAGTACGCAACTAATTCACCCAACTGATTTACAACTGCATGGTAGTGATTTCCCAACATTTCCTTAACATTTTCTGGCGTAGTTTCATTGTTATAGAAATCATACGGCGCTCGATATTTCCAACTCAAAATTTCCTTTGCATAAGTCTCATTCATATCCTTGGCAGCTAATTGCACAAAATCACGACCTTTTTGAAAAAAACCATTTATTTGTTAAACCAAACTGCTACTTTGCAATCATCTATCAGCCTCTGAAATATTTGAACAGTAAACACTGATTTCGTCTCTTATGATCATTTCTGTTATTACTTCAATAATTAAGGACTTGTTCATCTTTTCGATCAAAACCATATCAGTTGAAGAAAAGTATCTGCCATTAAGACTTTCACCAGTCTGTTTATTCTTATCTCTAAGAGTCAAAACATTTTGATACGTAAAGAATGAAACGACCCATTTTGAACCGTTATCTAGTTCAAAAATCACATCTGAGTTCTCATCACTTTCGTTATAAGAAGTCCATTCTTCAAATTCATACCATATTGAAGTTATTTTAGGATTACTCATTTTTCTCACCTATTTTAAATTCGGTTTTAAATCACCATTCCTCTTTCCAAAGTGGTTTACTTTCGCTATAACCTAAACCCGAGAGTACTTTCCACCCATCTTTTATAATCATTTTATTACTAGAAAAAATCGTTGGTTCCACTTTAATCAAGTAAGTAATAACATTTGCAATAAAACGTGGTAAAGCAATTGCAATCAACTCAGATTTACCATTTGACTCTGCCTCAACCTCATAAAACCCCCAAAAATTATGTGTTTTGTTTTCAGGTTCTTGAGCAGGAAAACTAACTTTCACGCGACATCTTCTATTATTCTTAGGAGAAATATCAAGAGTATATCCAGTTGAAACGAAATCCCTACGCATATTCCCACACCTGTAAACAAAATGCTCACAATTAACCTGAATATTTCTTGATTTACTCTTCATGAGATACCTTTCATTAACATATAATCATTTTTCGAAGATAGGACAACCTTTTAGAAATAAACCTCTACGACCTCATCCCAGCTAATAAACTCCATAGTCATTTCCAACTCATCTTCCTCTTCACTAATAACCATTAGTTTAACATCATTTTTGATCATTTCAATAACTCTCACAGGAATGGTAACTCCAAATGATCGATTGAATGGAACATATAATTTCATTTCGCCATAAAAATCCCCATTTACTCTTTTGCCTTCAATAATAATTATATCTGCCTCAATATAGTGTTTTTCAATGTACAACTCTGATTTTTTCAACTCAGTGTTTTTCATATCATTTATTTTCCCTTTGTTTTAGAAAATAGCGATCAATCTTGTCAGAAATCTTGTCTAGAGATACATGTCGTCTAGAATATTCGGAAACAAACGGGGCATTCTTCCACCAGGTTGGAGTTTCTATTATTCTTCCAGCAAAGCTTTTGCAGTGACTACACCATATTTCAACATAGCCATCAAACTGCGTTTTATCTGCATTATCGTAGATATAAGCATGGATAGTTGGAGAATCACATATTGTGCAAGTTAATGGAAGTGTGAGCTCGTTAGATTCCAAAACTTGATCGATAAGTGCATCAAATTGGTTATCTTCTCTACTATAAATTCCTTTGTTTTTCCAACAATAGTGCAAGATTGGTGGATTATCTAAATACTCAATCTTCCACTGTTCAAATCGCTTTACAAATAAGTAATCATCGTTGTCCGCCCGAGTCTTCTTTGATCTTTTGCATACTTGATAGTTATATGTCACTTCATTCTCTTGCTTCATTATTGTTACGATACAATCCTTTTGCGAACAAATAAGTTGCTCAGCAAATGCATGAAGACAGATGAGTTGCTCATAATAGTCGGGATGATGCGAAAGACTTGTGTTATCAACCCAACCATCCTTTGTTTTGTAAAGAAAACGAATCTGTCTAACATACATATAATTATGAATGTAAATGGCCAAATCAGTATGCTCTTCACGAATTATTTCTTCAATTATTGGTACAATGAGCAGAGATTTCTGTTCCCTACTCAACCGCTTATTTAATAGCTTAAAGACATCCTCATGCTTCCGAACAAATCGTGTATAATTTTCGTCTGGTAAAGACTGTGTATGCGAACTAAAATCAATTTCTGAAAGTTGTCTGCTAATTGTACTCCAGTTTCGTTTGATGGTAAAAGCAGGAGCCACGTCATCCACTAGTTCTTCAAATTGACTAAGTGCCGTATCCTGTGTACCAAAACAGTGACTTAATAAATGCCACCCACTTATGTTACAGGCACAACGCGAAACAGAATGTTTTAGAAACATCCAGTCCTCTATATCATAAACAGAATCCCACCAATGAGTCGACCTACCTCTACCAGAAAGCCATCCACTCACAAACATTTCGACCAAATTTAACTGAGGTTTTCCAACATACATCCCTGGTCTACAACTAATCGCTCTTAAAAACTTCTCTAAATCATGTCTGTATTCTGCTGTGTCACTAGGATTAACACTCTCATTGACCATAAAATCACCCTCTTGGTTCATCATCAGTGTCTAGTTCATTGCATGACTAAGTTGTCTTTTCCTATGCTCATAAGTAGCCGCTCGACTTGTTTGGTAATTTGATCGCTTACTTGTTCGGTATCAGCGATCTCCATCAATTCATCTCTGATAGTTTGAAGAAGAAATTCAATGAACAAGTATGAATCAGTTTCTTAATTCGATGCTAAATTCTTGTAGTGCCCATCTTGGTGTTCTCTAAATTAGCGTTGAGATTTATATAGAAAATACTATTCATTAAGTATATCAATCTGAAAACATCACCATTCCATAGTGCTGACTGAGCTTTTAGTGGCATAACTTCTATAACTTCAATACTGTTTTTCCTAAACAATTTCCTTAGCACTATTAATCACTAGCTTTCATCTGATCAAAATCTTTCTCTGATCATACAACATTTTTGAAGATTAGAACACCTTCCAAACTAGCTGAAGAATTAGGCGAATTATTCTAGTCGATGCTGGCGGTATGGTAGTGAAAATTGATGAAAAGTAAAAAGTAGCAAGGGCGCTTAAACCTATGGTAGCTGAGCCAAGATTGGAAACGAAGTAAATGTTGAAAAATTGGCTTGATAAATCGCAAACAATTCAAGAACATGGATATAATATAAACGACAATTAATTTATAATGGGAGTTTGCTGATGACCCAAAGAGAGAAAATGTTAACCGGAAAATTGTATGATCCAACGGATACTGAGTTAAAAGAGTTACGGTTAAAAGCAAGGCAGATTTTTGAACAGTTCAATCGCACCTCCAGAACTGATATAGTAGAGCGAACCCAATTTCTTAAACAATTGTTTGGTACAACGGGTGAGCGTATTTTTATAGAACCGTCCTTCAAGTGTGATTACGGATGTAATATTCATGTCGGCGAGAATTTCTTTGCTAACTTTGACTGCGTAATTCTGGATGTGGCAGAAGTACGCATAGGTAATAACTGCATGATTGCACCGCAGGTTGGGATTTACACAGCGACTCATCCTCTTGATGCAGTCGAGCGTAATAGTGGGCGAGAACTTGGTTTCCCAATCACAATTGGTGACAACTGCTGGATTGGTGGTCATGCGACAATTAATCCGGGTGTTACCCTAGGAAACAATGTTGTGATCGCTTCTGGTGCGGTAGTTACGAAAAGTTTTGGCGACAATGTGCTCATTGGTGGTTGTCCTGCACGGGTTTTGAAGGAGATTTGAAAATTTTACTGAATACAGCAGAGTGATCGCGGTATGTAGCAGAACACGATCTCGAGTAATCAGCAATCCACAAGAAAAGCCGCTGATTCATCTTTGTCTCAGAAAGTTCTGAAAACCTGATGAAAAGGGCAAGAGTGAATTGGGGTTGGGGTTCTTGGACTCCAGATGACCCTGGAGATATGGACATGTATAGTAGTTTTGAGGATGGGAGTAAAAGAGAAAATCGGGATATAATACAGACAATTACTCACGAATTCGGTCATATTTTTGGACTTGATGATGCATATGAAGATGACGAATATACTGTTGGGAGTGATTTACGACCAAGTGCTTATGACGCAAAGATTGTTGGAATTGATGATGTAATGTTCGACAACCATCATACTAACGCCATAATTTCTCGTATCGATATTCAAATGATAATAGAAGCTTTCCGTACTGGTGAATCACAGTTTTATTTAGATTATGATGGTAATAAGAAATCTACTGGGACAAAAGAGTGTAATCATTGAAAGGATGGAAAAACATGAAGTATAAACCTCTTGTTTTTTTGGTTATATGCCTCTTCGTAATTAGTGGAGCAATTTATTTCTTAAAGAAAAGCGACTCAGCAAGTACAAATGATGCAACTGAAATCTATAAAGAATCATATGTAAACTTCTTAAATGAAAACAAGAATGAACTAGAGTTTGTTACCTCTGAGCTCTTGAAAATAGATAGTTCAGCCAGTTTTCTATTGTTGATGGAAAACGAACAACTTGTTATAAAAATCTTTGAACCTGGGAGTAATGCAGAAAACGAGATTATGGCAAATAGTGTTTTAGTTGAAAAAATGCTAAACATTTTTAAAACCAATGAAGTTCATTCAATTTCTATATCCAAAAACATACCAGTAATTATCTTCAGTATGATCCTCACACCCAAAGGACGGAGAATAGATTTGAATTTCAATCCGAACAATCTCAATGTTGGACAACAGACTGAGAAAATAGATGATAAGTGGGATATGCGGGTTATTTGGAATGAATAGGAGATTAGCTCTGATATCATTGTTTGAGGATACGGAAAAAATCGGTACTTCTCCATTGGAGGATTGACCTATAAGTCAAGTAGCTCCGTTAAACATGTTCTCGCAGAAATCAATCTTTTATAAAAATTCATCTCGAAACCTTCCCGCAGGAATTTCAAATGATGATCACAACGGGATTTTGGTTATGGAAGCTTTGTACATTTCCCGCACCTTAGATATTTTCGAACGGTGCTTATCTGCTAACGTTTTTAAGCAACTGTACTCCATGAGATACGTAAAATAGTTCAATTTGTAGAAGTTGACTGCTAAGTTATAGTAATTTCATATGCCACGCAATTCGGCATTATACGTTGATACGATTTCCAAATCTGTGAGGTACAACATTGGTGGGCGCTTACAAGGCTCTAACTTGCAGTTATCCCTTCGTTGTTCAACAATTCTGCGTGAAAACAGAAACTGTTCTATTTTATCGAAAGGAATTGAAAATCCTTCAACTTTGAAGAAACTTCATCATCTCTTCGCTCCTACTGAAGATTTACAAGAAATATCGATGAGTAGTGGTTGGGGTGAAGAATTCATCGAAATTTCAAGAATCATTGACTCCTTTAAATTGTGAACATTGATTCAGGGCTTGTTACTGTCTGAAAAAATTACTAAATGCTCCAATCTCAAACCTTATTCAATTACGATCGATCCATCTAAATATCCTACTTTAAGCTTTAATGAAGTTGAAAACTCAAATCC
>JAVBKB010000177.1:0-10655 GCA_031554275.1 Caryophanales bacterium
GAAATGCGCCAAGTTGCGGAACCCTATATTCGTAGAAAAGCAGTTCGCCATTTAGAAAAAGGTCGTGTTGTTATCTTTGCAGCTGGTAGTGGTAATCCTTATTTTTCAACAGATACTACAGCAGCCCTAAGAGCAGCGGAAATTGAAGCAGAAGTTATATTGATGGCAAAGAATAATGTTGATGGGATTTATAGCGCAGATCCAAAGAAGGAAGCATCAGCAAAGAAATATGATGAATTAACTTATATGGATGTTATTCAAAAAGGTTTGGCAGTAATGGATTCCACTGCTTCAACTTTGTCAATGGAGAACAATATCCCACTGATAGTTTTCTCACTACTTGAAGAGGGAAATATTAAAAGAGTTGTACTTGGTGAGAAGGTAGGAACGATTGTTTCTACAAACATTTAAGAATTTATTTAGATAGGAGAATGAACATGGGTAAGAAAATTGTTGATCAAACAAAGGAAAGAATGGATAAAGCAATTGCATCTTTTACAAGAGATCTTGCCAATATCAGAGCTGGTCGTGCAAATGCAGCAATGCTTGATCGCATTTCAATTGAGTATTATGGTGCTCAAACACCGATTAACCAAGTTGCTGGTATTTCCATACCAGAGGCAAGAATGCTTGTCATTCAACCATATGATCGTGAGACACTAAAGGAAATTGAAAAAGCAATTATGAAATCTGATTTGGGCATTAATCCAACAAATGATGGTGCAGTAATTCGAATGATCATTCCTGCTTTGACGGAAGAAAGACGTAAAGATATTGCAAAACAAGTGAGAAAAGCTGCTGAGGAGTCCAAAGTCGCTGTTCGAAATATTCGTCGTGATGGCAACGATGATTTGAAGAAACTAGAAAAATCCGGAGAAGTGTCAGAAGACAGAATCAAAGGATTTACCAATGATATTCAAAAAATCACCGATGATCATATTGTATTAATTGATCAGATGGCAAAAGATAAAGAAAAAGAGATAATGGATATCTAGCATTAATGGAGAAAATCATCATATAAAGCAACAGAGCTGTGTTGAAGATACAGGTCTGTTGTTTTTTTTGCATGAAACTAGGCGAAATTTATTGTTTTCTTTTTTTCGTGGTTTTCTATCTCGCTTGGATAAAAAGTATTTGCAAGATCGGAAAAGCGCGAAAAAAGCTATTGTTTGTTTTATTGTTATGTTACACTTAGCGTGTTGCGATTTAGCGACCAATTTTTCCAGGTTACTTGGTTCTCTTTGACAGTTCCAACTCCGTTTAGAGGATGATTCTCGAGAATATATTCATTCGGAATTATTTTGCAATCTAAGTAGAAAATACTTTAACGACTGAGGTGACTTTATTTAGATACCGTAGTTGTGTTGTGAAAGCTTCGGAATTTGTATAAGATTTGATTCCGCTTTACGCAACGAAAAGTAGCGAATTTCTGTATAAATTCAGAAAAAAGATTACGATAATGCTTGTTAATGATTATTTGTCTATCGTTCGTTGCGTTTCCGGGGACTGCTATTTTGCAATAATAAATATTTTTTGGAGGAAGAAATGAAGAAAATTAGTTTGACTATGGTATTGTTATTGGTAATGTCCGCTGTTCTTTTAACTGCATGTGGAAAGTCAAATGATTCAACTGACTCAAAAAAGGATTCAGTTACCACTACGGTGAAAGCAGATGCAATTTCTTACTTTGATTCAATTTATAAGAATGTTGAGTCGAATAAGATTATGGTTGATCGTTATAAAGAATATGTTGGTATCAAAGCAAGTGACAAATATACGATTGAATTGCTTGAAAAGGCAACAAAAAAAGATGTTCAAACCTTAAATTCAGACTTAAACAAATTTAGACTTACGTTAGCTTCGAAAATGAAATATGAAGTCTTAAGTGTGAAAGATGGTGAAAAGGATGAGAAGCTTGTCACAGTTTTGTTTAATCCGCCAACACTTTCAAACTATAGCGGTACTTCTTTTACCGTAATGAATGATCTTTACTTAGCAATCGTGCAGCAGCTATATCCAGAGTTGTCATCGACTGAACAAATCAATAAATCGCTGGAGTTTCAGGGCGACAATACGACACAAGCTGTAATGAAAAACGGAGATGTTTGGGATATTTCTGAATTCAAAAAGAGTGCATCGCTTTACATTACAACAGTAATGGCTGATAAAGAAGGAATTCCAACCTCTGATATTTTTATCAAAAAAGAAATACCATTTGTAAAAAACAAAGACGGCAAGTATGTACCCTCAATTAATGGCGAGCCTTTAGACTCAACTGATAAAGAGATGCTAATTGGCGCAGTGAAAGAGTTAAGTGAAGATGTTCCAAGTAGCATGACATTTGTTGAAGCTGATAAAATTCGGGAATTCGATGCTAAGACTAAGAAATATAACAATCCAGACTATGATGAAGTAACCGGAAAATACAAAGGCGATAAATAAGATATCTTCACGAAACTAGCAAGTAAGGACGAACTTAAACATAGTTCGTCTTTTTCAATGCTCTTCCAATCTCATTTTTCCCGACTCAAAAATACATTTGAAAAGCTAAGCTGTCATTGAATGATCTTAGCTTTGGACAATTATGTGAACTTACACAGTTTTCCTAACTCAGGCAACATTTATTGTTTTTTGTTTGAATGCCGAAGCTGCAGTTCTTGTTGCCTAAGATGAAGGACTTCACTTCGATCACGAAGTCGATGCTTATACCTAATATCATTACTCACTGGTGATGTGTCCTTCCAAACCATATTCATTTGATTACAATAATTAATAGCATCAGCCTCTAGTTTTTCGCTAATGATCGGGATTTGCAAGTCTTGAAATGGCATTTTCTCTGCTAAATCTTTCGCATATTGTTCTATGACTTCTACTAATTGCGTCCCGTTAATTCCCAATGTGTTCAATTCTTCAATATTTTTTTTTTGGATTTGGTTGGATTTCTTCAGCATTTTCTTGGCACCAGTAAGGTTGCCTGCACGATAATGATAAAGACCAACAGCAAGTTGTATTAAGCCAACAAGATAAGAGGATTGATTAATTGGCTGAATCGACTTCCAGTATTCCTCCAAAATATCGTGACAAAAAAAATAATCTCTATTCCCATGAAAATAAGCAAGATATTGGGTGATAGGTTGAATTGGCATAACATTTCTCCTTAACAATCATTAAAATTGGGCTGAGAAAGATGAGCAAAAAAAAATTGAGGAGTACAAATGAAGAAGTTTGCAGTATGAAATTTGTAGGCAGAATAAAAAAATTAGTCAGGCTTTACTAGTTTTTTTTTATATGAATTAAGACAAGCTCGTCTAATTCATGGCTGATTTTTAATACTTCGGGTGATGTTAGCCCGAATTTTTTTGCTATTAAAAGCAACTCTCGTTTCTTTCGAATAATCTTTTGCTCAAGATTATGCATAAATGATTGTCACTCCCTGAGTTTATTGTTATTATATACAAATATCTATGTAGAATCCTGTCGAAATATGACTTATTTTTTTATTTTAGCACAAAAGTGCTCGAAAACTGTATAAATTCAATCTAATATTCATGTACTTTAGTGTGATACATTTTAAAATTCATTTTTGTTTGGTAAAATGTTAATAATATAAGAATAAAGAAGGTGACAAATGAATGAATTAAGTGCGTTTTCAGCATTCGGAGCTGGATTAATTAGTTTTCTATCTCCTTGTGTGCTTCCAGTTTACCCAGCTTTTTTGTCTTATATTACTGGCATAAGTATCCATCAAAATGATAACAAAAAGCTTTTATTTAATAAACGGGCATTCCTTCATACGCTTTTTTTTATTCTTGGATTTTCAATGATTTATTTAGCTCTTGGTTTTACGACTTCTTATTTTGCAAAAATATTTCAAATTTATCAGAATGAACTTCGAGTAATTGGTGCGATCCTAATTATTTTTTTCGGAATGATACTTGCTGGGATTTTTCAACCGAAAATGCTTTTGCAAAACAAAAGGTTTGAGTTCAAGAATCGCCCAAGTGGTTACTTTGGGTCTTTTCTGATTGGATTGGCGTTTTCAGCAGGGTGGACACCTTGCATGGGGCCGACACTTGGTTATTTCATCACATTATCGGCTACCGAACCTTCTTTTGGTTTGTTGTATATGGTATGCTACATAATAGGGTTTGCAATCCCTTTTATCATTCTATCCTTCTTCATTGATTGGATCAAAGCGTTTCGTAAACTTTCAGCTAAACTGATGATCATAAGTGGCTGGATATTAATTGTGATGGGATTTGTATTACTATTAGATTGGATGAATAAGATCACAACCTTCATTTCAAAACTAATACCATTTTATTAAAAGAAAGGACTTGCAAAATGGATTGGAAACAGTTCGCTGTAGTAGCCTCTGCTATTGTTTCAATTGGCATGGCAGTTGGTATTAACTATGTGCGTATGAAAAACATGAAAAAACCAGTTGTTGCAAAAAAAATTGTTTTGCCGCCAATGTTTATGGCTACTGGATTTTCAATGTATTTGGTGCCAGCATTAAGGCCAACATTTAATGAAGCGATAATTGCGATTATAGCTGGAATGCTTTGCTCGGTTTTGCTGATCAAAACTTCATCATTTGAAGCAAGAGATAACCAAATATTCATGCAAAGATCAAAACTATTTTTAGTCATATTATTTGGTTTGCTTGCGATACGAATGCTGGCAAAATTTTTTCTTTCAGATACAGTGAAAATTGATCCTGGCGAAATGAGTGGACTATTCTTCTTATTAGCATTTAGCATGATTTTGCCATGGAGAGTTGGTATGTTTCTGAAATACAAAAAACTTCAGAAATCTCTAAAAGCAAATGCATAATTGATTGACGTGGCGCTTTGGGAATCGTTCCATTACTCAATGAAATCATCATTCGATTCTGAAGAGCAAATCTCATAATCTTATTGTAATGTAAGTATTTCTTACAGTGCAATCTATTAAACTTTAAGGTAGGTATTATCATGCGTCAAGAAAATTGCGTTTCTCTCCTATATTATACAAGGGACTATCCAAAACTAGTGGAGATGGTGGCACGTCAATGCTATCAATCATTTGATAAAGTGGATGAGAAATCCCATAGCTTCATTCGCAGTATTATTAGTAAAGGGCATTTGTCTGTTGCGTCGATTGGAAATATTGTTTTCGGTGTAACAACCTTAGATATTGAGGTAAGCACATGTTTATTGAAAATGAAAGAAATCAATAACTTCATCCGATGGACTGTCAGTGATGAGAAGACTTCAAGCCGTTTTGCTGTAATTGTGTCTATGAATATGTTAACCTATCTTGACATCAAAAAAGCATATGATGAGGGCTATCAGTTGCCACTTTTTGAAAAAATAATATTTGAAGTCAATCAAGTTGCTGAACTAAGCTGGTTCTACAATCGAGAAGTTGAGTTTACGCCAAAGGAAAATACTTATTTCAATCTACCTGCTCCAAAACTATATCAACCTGTCCTGCTTACTGAGGATTACACAGCCTTACAAAAGCTTGGCTTTACTGAACATGAATTGTCGATACATGCGACAATCACGATCAATTATATGACAGACCGTAGTACTGGTTTGCAACTATGGCGTCATGGTGATATGACAGGTGGTACAGAACTCAGTCAGCGCTATGTGAACCGAGGGAATGCATCTTTTCGTGAGATGATTGAATTTGAATCTGGATCTTCTAATGAGAGCACAAAAGATATCTCAGCAAAATGGCACAAGATTATTGCAGATCTGAACCAAGATTATAATGATCTGATTGATGAAATGGGTGAGTTAGGAATTCATCAAGCACGTGCCAAAGAGGTGGCAAGATCGATTCTACCAAATGCAATTGTTACAGAGATTATTCAATGTAGACCACTTAGACAGTGGCTCCATCTGTTCAACTTGCGTGACTCAAACCATGCTCAGAAAGAAGCAGCAGCTGATGTTAGAAGTATTAAGCAACTCTTCATCCAACATGATGTCAAAGTAAATGATTGAGCAATCAATTCATTGAGGTGAGACAATGTTACATGGTTGGTGGCTATGGGTCATAGTCATTTGGTCAGTTTTCATGGTGATTTTCATGGCGATCGGTGGATTCTTCATGTTTCGCAAATTTTTGAAGAAACTACCCAAGAATGGTGGGAAATCTGATTTTGATGTAGAGGTCGAAAACGTTGATTTAACGCGTCACCTCTGGAATCAATCCGAGAAAGATTTGCTAGAGGATTTAATTAGTCCTGTCCCTTCATTATTTAGAGATGTTGCACGAATGAAAATCGCAGGAAAAATTGGTGAGCTTGCTCAACGTGAAAAGGTAACTTCGATTTCCGAAGTTCTGGTCATTCGTGGATACATATTGGCAACACCTCAACCTGACCACCAGTTCCTCCGTAAGAAATTACGTGAAAAAAATATTGAAATAACCGAATATCAAGATTATTTTTAGTGCTTCAGTGTGTGATTCTGAAATTAATTTCAAGTTCATTTCAGAATTCCTGTGAAATCGATTTCTGGCTGGGACATAAGTTGTGAATCTGCTTATGTCCCAGCTTTTTCTTGTGGTTATTTCGTTATCTTTAAATGGAATCAGGATCAGGCAATGTTTTTTTGTTAAAACAACTCAAATCCTATTAAGAATACGGAAATAGCTATGATAATTTCAGGTTAGAATTTTCGTTTTTCTATACTCGTTTTTTCTAGCATTAGCATATAGCAAGAATTTTTTTCAGGACAGAATTTGTTTTTTTGCTTTTGATAAAAATTTTCCCATGGTTTTGTAGTAGAATAGTTGAATAAGTATGTTGAAAGGGGTGACAACATGAAGCAGGTTCGTTTCATCCATGCGGCAGATTTGCATTTAGGAAGGCTTTTTTCAGGTTTTAGTCAAATGCCGACTCAAATGTATAAGCATCTTTGTAGAAGTGGCTATCGAGCTTTTACAAGGCTAGTAGATACCGCAATTAAAGAACAAGTGGACTTTGTTATTCTTGCTGGAGATATATATGATGTGGAATTGCACAACCTTAAAGCACAAGCGTTTTTCCAAAAGGAAATGGTGCGGCTTAGTCATCACGAGATCCCAGTCTTTATTGTGCATGGAAACCATGATTTCATGGGCGGTTCTAGCTTTCAGTTAGCGTTTCCTAGTAATGTCTCTGTGTTTGCTGAAACGGTTGAAAATAAATATCTTGAAACTTCTACTGGTGTGTCAATCGAGCTTGTTGGTTTTAGTTATGATAAGCAAAATATTAAAGAAAAAATGATTAATCAGTATCAAAAACAGTATTTGGCTGATTTTCATATTGCGATTTTGCATGGTAATTTAGGAAATAGTGGGCAACATCAATACGCCCCTTTTACAATAAGTGACTTACAAGAAAAGCAGTTTGATTACTATGCACTTGGGCATATTCACAAAAGAGAGACAATTTCTTCACAACCCCTTGCGATCTATCCAGGAAGTCTTGTGGGGAGTACAAATAAAGAGGTTGGAGAGAAAGGTTTCTATCTCATTTCAATGGACGAAAGCGAAATCAAAACCGATTTCCGTTCAGTTGCGGATACTATTTGGATGCGTCAAACAATTCGGATTTTGGAACTGACTGACTTTCAGCATTTGGTTCATCAGGTACAAATGCAGATCAAACAATGGGTTCAATTAGATACGTTTATCTTGCTCCATCTTTGTGTAGACTTTTCTGAATGCCATGAATTAAATTTAGAATTGCTTGATGAAACGCAATTATTGGAAGTCTTGCAGGATGAAGATGTGGATGAAGACCTGTCAATATGGATTTATCATCTACAATTTATCACTCCACATCAGATTGATGAAGGGCATTTCTTTCAAGAGATCAATTTACTTGCTGATTCACTTTCAATTGTTGAATTGCAGGAATTTCTATCACCATTAATCAATCACCCACGCGGTTACAGATATTTCGATTATTTGGATGAAGATGAAATGCAAAATTTGTTAACTGAAGCAAAGCAGGAATTATTTCTACAGTGGTATGCGAAATAAATCTCAGATGTCGCAGTTAATAGGTGACGTACGGAATCAATGAGGGAGTTCAACTAATGCGAATCCTAGAAATCGATATTTATGGCTTCGGAAAGTTTCATCAAACACAGTTTCAGTTTGATCATCAATTGCAGGTTCTATTTGGTGAGAATGAGGCTGGAAAATCCACAGTTTATGCTTTTATTCAAGCAGTGTTATTTGGATTTCCCTTTAAATCTCCTTCTACTCCAAACTATGAGCCCAAGCATTCTCATATCTATGGTGGTAGTGTCACACTTTTGACAGATGCTGGCGAAAGAGTCAAGGTTGAACGAGTTCGAAAGCGATCTGGTTCAGAGGTGAATATTCATTTGCCTAATGGAGTGGTAACTGGTGATCATCAGTTGAAAATCATCCTGCAAGGATTAGATCGTAATTTCTATGAAAAGATTTTTGCCTTTAATTTAGATGGGTTACAGGAAGTGTACAAATTAGACGAGAATGAGATCGGGAAATTCTTGTTTTACACTGGAGTCACTGGAAGTGATCAGCTTTGGGATACTGAAAAAAACCTGTCAAAGCGACTAGATGAACTCTTTAAACCTGGCGGGCGAATTCCAAAGTTAAATGTAGATTTGGCTGATTTACGTGATAGTGCCATCGCCTTAAAAAAAGCACAACAAATTGAGGGTAAACACGCAGATTTAATGATTGAAAGAAATGAACTGCAACAACAATTGATATCTCTTGAAAATGCTGTCCATGAGCGTGAGGCGCAATTTATTACGCAGTCAGAGCGGCTACGGCTGGCACCTTTAGCAATTGAAAACGAATCATTGTCGAAAAGCATTCAGACAATTGGTGACCTACAGTTTCCAATTGATGGGCAGATTCGCATGAAGGAGTGTTTGGGAAAACTGCAGCCACAAGAGAGCTTAATGCTACAGATGAAGCAGAAAGAAGCAGGGTTGCTTGCCGAGATTGAAAAGTTACACTGTGACACAATCGTGATCGAGGAAGCAAATAATATTGAAAAGAGCTTCGAGATTGCCAACAAGCTTGAAGTAATTGATGCAGAGGGTAAGGAATTATCAATTAGAATCGATCATTTTGATCACAATATTGCAATGGCGAAGAGTGAATTACATCTACAGCTCACTGATCAACAATTATTAGAACTAGACACCAGCATTTTTGTTAAAGATCAAATTCAGAAACTTGTTAATGAGCAGGAGCGACTCACCAATAAGCGACATCAATTAGAAGAAGATTTAGCCATTGCAAAAGAGAAATTAGCAAAAATAACGCAGGTAACTGAGAATTTATCAGATAAAAAATTACTTGATGTAGATGTGCAACAGTTTGAGGAAAAACTGAGAAATTCTGCTCAAACTAACTCGCAGCGATCGAATGAGCTATACAATCAATTCTTACAAAGCAGGAAACAATTAATGATTCCAATGTTTGTATTTTGTGGATTGATGCTATTTGTGGCAATATTGCTTTTCATCTTGCATAAACTGAACTTGTTTACCGCTAGTGTAATTTGGGTTGTTGCGTTAATAGGCTTAGTGATACCAGTTCTACTATTCAGATCCTCCAATCACAAATTGAAAATGCTGCAGCAGCAAGAGCATAGTAATAAACTTTCCACTGAAAACCAGCAGTTGTTGCAAGACATGTTAGCTGACCATCATGATGTGCAAGAGCAGTTACGTTTACACGCAATGCGTTTTGATGATGTCAAGGATGATTTAGATCATACACAACAAGAATTGCAGCAACTGACGATGACCTGGCAACAAAATCAAAAGCAACGAGTGCAAATTAGTAGTCAATTGTGTCTTTCGGAAGCAATTGCAGAAACAATGTTGTTAGCTGCTTTCGAAAAACTTTGCACAATTAAGCAGTTACTTTTGGAAAAAGATCGAGAAAATCGTTTATTAATTGTTAAGCAGTCAGTGGTCCGTGAACAAGAGCGGTTTATCGAAACTGTAGCGACGAAGTTAATGCCGACTTTTTCTGGTACAACCTATGAAAAAGCAAGACAAATGCGAGTGCTATTAACTACTGAATTTGATAATAAGGTAAAGCTTGAAACGATCAAATCAAATTTAAATGTTCTTAAAGAAGAAATGTTGCCAGTTCAAGCAGCCATAGATGCCTTATCGCTTGAAAAAAGTAAACTTCTTCAATTGGCAGATTGCCAAGAGGAAGAGGAATATTTTGCAAAAGCCTCACTTCAGATAGAGTTAAATGATTTGAAATCTCGCCATCGTTTAATCAAAATACAGCTTGGAAATGAAGAAACTACTTTCAAAAATGAAGCTGAATTGCAACAGACAGTCATTAACTTAACTGAAAATCTGTCGGATTTAAAAGAAAAAATCAAGACAACATCTGCTCAGCTTGCGAAGACTGAACACGAGATTTTCTATCTTGAAGAGACAGGCACAGTAGAACGGCATGGACAAGATCACCAATTACATGTTGAACGATTCCTTTCTCATGCAAATGAATGGATGAAACTTTCAATTGCCAAGGGCATTTTGTTAAAAGCAACTCGCAACTTTAAAGAAGAGAAGCTTCCCACTATTATTGAGAAAGCTGAGTTATATTTAGCTTTTTTAACAGAAAATGAATATCAA
>JAVBKB010000028.1:0-8865 GCA_031554275.1 Caryophanales bacterium
AAGACGTCACCTTGTACGCACAGTGGGACAAAGATTCATATAATGTCATCTACAATGGAAATGGCAGCGACTCAGGAACAGCACCAGCAACGGTAGCACATGAGTTTGATACAGAGGTAAAAGTCCAAGGTAACACTGGAACACTAGCTAAAACAGGCTATATATTTGGTGGCTGGAACACGATGGCAAATGGAAGTGGAACAGCTTACGCAGCAAATGCAACTTTTACAATGCCAGCGGAAAACGTAACGCTGTATGCACAGTGGAGAATAGAAGGCTACGAAGTAATTTACAATGGTAATGGAAGTGACTCAGGCACAGTGCCAGCGCCAGTAGCATATGAGATTGATTCAACAGTAACAGTGCTTAATAATACAGGATCATTAGCCAAAGAGGGTCATACATTCATTGGCTGGAACACGAAGGCAAATGGAAGTGGAACTGCTTATGCAGCAAATGCAACATTCACAATGCCAGCGGAAGATGTAACTTTGTATGCACAGTGGGATACAAGTTCATATAATGTCATCTACAATGGTAATGGAAATGACTCAGGAACAGCACCAGCAACGGTTGCACATGAGTTCGGTTCAAGCGTGACAGTGCTTAGTAAAGGAGCACTAGTCAAGTCGGGGCATACATTTGTTGGCTGGAACACGAAGGCAAATGGAAGTGGAACTGCTTATGCAGCAAATGCAACATTCACAATGCCAGCAGAAGACGTAACACTATATGCACAGTGGGACAAAGATTCATATAATGTCATCTATAATGGTAATGGAAGTGACTCAGGTACTGCGCCTGCAATGGCTGCACATAAGCTTGATTCAAGTGTAACAGTCCTTAATAATACTGGATCACTAGCCAAACTAGGCTACACATTTATTGGCTGGAACACGAAGGCAAATGGAAGTGGAACAGCTTATGCAGCAAATACAACATTCACAATGCCGGCAGAAGACGTAACCTTGTATGCACAGTGGGACAAAGATTCATATAATGTGATATACAATGGTAATGGCAGTGACTCAGGTGTGGCACCAGCAACAGTTGCACATAAGTTCGATTCAAGTGTAACAGTACTTGGTAACACTGGATCACTAGCCAAACAAGGCTACACATTTGTTGGTTGGAACACGAAGGCAGATGGAAGTGGAACAGCTTATGCAGCAAATGCAACTTTTGCAATGCCAGCTGGAGATGTAACCTTGTATGCACAGTGGAGTGCCAATGACTACCAAGTCATCTATAATGGTAACGGTAATAGCGATGGCAATACACCAGCGACAGAAGTATACAAGTCTGATTCAACAGTGCTTGTACAAGGTAACCCAGGAGCACTAGCCAAAGCGGGTTATACATTCAAGGGTTGGAACACGATGGCAGATGGAAGTGGAGTGCTTTACAGACAAGGTGATCATTTTACAATGCCAGCAAGTGATGTGAAGTTATATGCTAATTGGGTGAAGGACAATATTATCCCGACGCCAGAGCCTGTAAAACCTAATAAATTCATGAAGGAACCGAATAAAATTGTGGTTCAAACAGGTGATATTGTTGAATATACTTTATCGCATATAGAAAACCCAACAGATGCAACAATAACAAATTTCGTGATTACCGATCAACCACCAGAAGGAATGGATTTTGTGAAGGGGTCATTACCTGCTTTTACAAATGGTGCGGGTATCACTTATGATATTGTGATTTCAGATAAAAATGGATCCAGGGTGGCTTTTGATAATGTGGATGCTAGTGTGGCGTTTGATTTCACACTTCCAGAATCATTAAGTGGTAAGCATGTCACAGATATTTCACTTAAGTTTAGTTCTGTACCAGCAAGGTTTGGAATTGATAATCGAATTGTTTATCAATTCGTGATTTCTGCAATTGAACCAAATCAGAAACTTGTTAATAAAGGATTAATTTCTTTCGAACTAGATGGCGTCCATTATGAATATGGAAACCAAAATAACAGTTCAATTAAGGTAATAGACAAAACCATTCCAAGCACATCCGATCAACAATCACCAATTCTTTTCTATGTAGTTGCTTTGAGTATTGTTTCATTGATTTGGAAGCCTAGAAGAAAGAAACTAGTAGAATAGTTAATGTCTAAGTTAGCATAGTTTTAATGTAAAGGACGGTATAATGCCGTCCTTTGCTGTACTTTTTTTTGTAAAAATAAAAAAACACCAGCAACAATTAGTTGTCTGATGTTGAAAATTATTGATTTGGTGGAGGAAATGTGTTAGATTAAAGAGAAACTATTTTTTGTAAAATTTTTCTAAAACAATACTATTACATTAATTTTATCACGAAAAACAGTTCGTTGTCAATCAATATTTTCTTAAATTATTTTCTTAAACAGGGAGTGCTAGGTATGAATGGGGAACTTCGGCAGGAACAAGAGCATTTGCAAACAGTACTAAGAACGATTTCAGAGCAGATCAGTAGGTTTGAAGGCGAGTCTGTTAGTCGCCAAAATGAAGTTGTCGAGGTACGTAAGAATTTTTGGGATGAAGTCAAGGTTAATACAGACAGCTTTGATGATGTGCTTGAAACAATCATTAGTTTAAGACAACAGGCACAGAATTTATCTGTCAGTCAAAACATCCACAAACGTGTCGACAATCAGTTGTCAGTACTTCGTAAAATGCATGAGATTCCTTATTTTGGTCGGATAGATTTCACTGAGGAAGAGTGCCCAGATTCAGAACGCATCTATATTGGTGTCAGTTCACTGACAGATGTGAGTGGCGAGAATTTTGTAGTATATGACTGGCGTGCCCCAGTTTCAAGCGTTTATTATGATTACGCACCAGGTCCCGCAGAGTATGATACACCTGGGGGGATTGTTAGTGGTGTTTTGGATCAAAAGTGGCAGTACATTATCCGAAACGGTGAAATCGAGTCGATGTTTGATACCAGTCTAACAATTGGTGATGAGATTTTGCAGCATGTACTTGGCAAGGGTACTGATAAACATATGCACAGTATAGTTGCTAGTATTCAGCAGGAACAAAATCTGATTATTCGGCACGACAAGGGGAGATTGCTAATTGTTCAGGGTGCAGCTGGAAGTGGAAAGACGTCCGCAGCACTTCAGCGAATTGCCTATCTGCTCTATACATATCGCAAATGGATCAAAGCAGATCAAATTGTTCTTTTTTCCCCAAACACAATGTTTAATAGCTATGTTTCTAATGTATTGCCTGAATTGGGCGAAGAAAACATGCAGCAGGTGACATTCCAAAAATACTTAAACCATCAATTAAGCAGCACTTTTAAAGTTGAGGATACGTATGAACAACTTGAATATTTGTTGACTACAGATCATGATGATAACTACTATATCAGAAACGCGAGCATTCGATTCAAGGCAACTACTCGGTTTTTTGAAGCCATCAAGTCATATAGACGGTCACTGGAGAGTGACGGCATGATTTTTAAAGGGATTAAATTTAGAGGGAAATTAATTGTTTCAGACAAGCAAATTGCCGAGAGATTCTATAGTCATGATATCTCACTTAAATTTAATAATCGAATTGAGAAATTGGTAGAATGGTTAAATCAGTTGGTTAATCAAACTGAACAAGATGAATTTAAAAAATCATGGGTGCAACAGGAAATCGAATTACTTAGTAAGGATGAGTACCAAAAGGTATATAATTTTTTACAAGAGAAGCATGGGGAAAATGAAGATACTTTCGATGATTATGAACGCGAAAATCGGATCCTCCGTCGCATGGTTCTGCGTAAGAAGTTTAGTCCAATTAGAAAAGGGATCAGCTTGCTTCGTTTTATCAATATCGCGGAGATTTACAAACGCCTCTACTCTGATCCGACAAGAATTAACCAATGGCTTGATGGGGAAACACCCGATGAATGGGAAGCTATTTGTCAGCAAACTATCGATATGTTAAAGGAAGGAAAGCTCTATTGTGAAGATGCTACCCCACTTCTACTGATTAAAGAAATAATACAGGGATTTCAATCAGATACTTCAATCAAGCATGTGCTGGTTGACGAAGCACAAGACTATTCACCATTTCAGTTTGAGTTTCTTAAGCGACTATTTCCATCAGCAAGAATGACAGTGCTTGGTGACTTTAATCAAGCAATATTCGCTCATTCCAGCGAGATGGTTGATTTTCACTTGCTTAATCAATTGTACGGCGCAGATGAAACTTCCGTTATCAACTTGACACGCAGCTACAGATCGACAAAGCAAATTGTTGAGTTTACAAGAAGTCTGCTTGTAAATGGTCAAGAAATTATCCCGTTTGAACGTGATGGGGCAAAACCTATACTAACTAAACTAACCGAGCGTGATCAGCTAAATCGTTGCATCATTGAAAAGGTTTCAGAACTTCAGGAACAGCATTACAATACAATTGCGATTATTTGCAAGTCAGCAGCTGAAAGTGAAAAGGCATACAGTGAATTAACTGATGTCACAGGTTTGAAGCTGATCAAAAGCAATACAATGGAATATGAGCAGGGTGTAATCGTAATTCCAGCTTATTTAGCCAAAGGAATCGAATTTGATGCTGTCATTATTTATGACGCATCAGCACAAATCTATGCGGATGAGTCAGTTCGCAGGCTATTCTATACTGCGTGCACCAGAGCCATGCATGTTCTGCAGCTATACTGCATTGGCGAGCCAAGCCCATTTGTAAGCGGGGCAGATCCTGATAGCTTGCTGGTTGAGTAGGATTGCTTATCCTAATTGTCGTTAGGAATGCAACTCAAAACTCCCGACAAATTTCGACGAATTCCCTAGAAATTTGAAAGTTACAAGCTACAAAACTTTACACTGTCTTAGATTTCTGAAAAAATATTATTGTCAGTAACTCAGAATGATTGAATATACCACACTAAAAGAATTGGAGTGATATGGATGCCAATAAAAATTCTCTTGTATTCAGATTTTGTTTGCCCGTTTTGCGTTATTGCAAAAAAACCATTGTTTGAGGCTTCAGCTGGTAAAGAGGTTGAGCTGACATGGATGCCCTTTGAGTTGGCGCCAATTGGCTATCCCTCTCATTCTCCAAATTCTGACTATATCCGAAACGGATGGGCAAATTCAGTTGTGCCTTTAGCCGAGCGTTTCGAAGTGAAATTGGATATGCCGTGGCATATTGATCCTTTGCCAAAAACTCACCTTGCGCATGAGGGAATTCATTTTGCGAGGTTGACTGGTGCAGAATGGCGCTATGTGCAAGCTGTTAATGACGCTTACTGGCTCGATGGTAAGGATATTAGTGAGATTGAAGTACTCGTTGGAGTGGCAGAAAAAATTGGGCTGAGTGGCGATGAATTCGCAAAATGCTTAGAAAATCGCACTTATCAATCGGAGCACAAGCAGCTTTTACAGTATGCACAAGTGGAAGCGAATGTCCATTCAGTGCCGACTATTTACATTGGTAGCAAGCGTGTAACTGGATTGCACTCAAAGGAAACCTATGAGCGGATCATTAATGAGGAAATTGCTTATGTGGCGGATGGCTTAACCTGTGGCGAGGATGGCTGTGCAACAGATGCGGGCGATCGTAATGGCGGATCGTAAATAATAATCATAAAATTGAAGCGAATATTGATTGATTTTAAAATGGAGAATAATGTGGTGATTTTGCATGTTGTCCACTTGCTTTTTATTTACGAGATGAAAATATTTTAAGCGGAAAATCTGGATAGGGTTAACTCTAATGAAAGCGTCTAATCGGTAAGGGAGTATTTATTCCTTAACACGATAAGACGCTTTTTACTTTGCATCGGATTAGCTGGTTATGGATGTTTTGTAGCAACAACAATACATGCTGGTGTACCATTAGAAAATGGAGTATCGTCATAATTTCCGTAGAAGGAATTATGATTAAAGTCACTCTGAATTAGCAATTCTTCGAATTCTTGCTTTCTTAATGGGTAAAGTGAGGCATGATTTTCGAAGCTGTGATTTGTTTTTTTATCAACAATTCGAGTGATAAATTCTAGTCTGTTCGACTGAGCTTGCTGACGATATTTCCGCTCGAAAACCACATTTTCTCGATCAATCAAAGGTAAGGAAAATTCCTTTTGATCAAATACGCGATCGAAGTTGACGATTTGAATAATCAAATTTCCGTTTGGACGAAGAATTCTATGCATCTTCGATAATGCTTCACCAATTTCATCTTTCCCACCTAAATGGACAAGGGTATTGCCCAAACAAATAATGTGATCAAAACTTTCAGCACCAAATTTTTGATCAATATCATTCATGTCCATATGTATAAATTGCCCACATTGATTGACATCTTTTTCTCTTGCAACCTGCAACATATGATTATCCAAATCAATTGAAGTCACAGTATGTTCCGTTTGTAAAAGAGCTAAACTCATGCTGCCGGTCCCGCAACCTACATCAAGGATCTTATGATTTTTTGAAAAAACCTTTTCTAGAAAAGCTAACCCCTTTTGATTTAGTGGAAATATTTCATCGTAATATTGACTGAGTTTTTGATAAAAATCCATGATTGACCTCGTTTTAATTTTTTTAGGTGGACTAGAGCGAAAATGTGTATTTATTATAGCATAATCAAATGAAGAAGAAATTGGGCCATAAGCTTAAATCATCATGAGAACCAAGGATCATGTCGAGGATTGGCAAATTCGAAAACAACTACTTTTTGGAGATCAAAGAACTCTCATATTTACAAAGTCAGACACATTTTTACCTGTTTTATGGCTAATTGCTGTGTCTTTGACATTAATTTTGGTATGATTTAATGAACCTGAAAGAAATTTGAAAAGAGGCGGTAGTTGCAATGGCAAAAGGATTACCTTATTTGAGATTTGAAAATGCGAAAGAAGCGATCCAATATTATGTAGAGGTGTTTGGTGCAAGATTAGTCGATCATATGCCAGTGCCAAAGGATATAGCAGAAGGCTATGGCATCAAAATGGATGATTTAGAAAATACGACAATTCACGCTACTATTTCATTGCTTGAGGATTCTGTAACTATATTGTGCTCAGACCGTGTTGGAGCTGCAGGAGAATTCACAGGGGTTCACTCGATTCTAATTGACTTCAACTCAGAAGATGAGAAGGATATGCGAAATCTGCATAATATATATCGTAAAATTGTAACAAGTAATACGTGCAAAATTATTGCTCCCTTAGAAACGCAGTTTTGGGGTGGGGAGTTCGGGGAGTTTATCGATCAATTTGGAGTATCATGGATGTTTAATGCACAACCTTATTCACAATTAGCTCGATAATGAGATTGTTGCGTTAAGAAGATAGTTGATTTTGAAAATATGAGATTGCTTTTTAGAAGTACTATTGAAAAAGACCACTTCGCCAAATGAAGAGGTGGTCTTTTGCGTGTTCAGGTGAATTCAGCTCATAACTTGCGATTTGACTGTCAAATCAGTTTCCGATTAATGATAAAAACTCTTTCGGGATCTCGTTTTCAAAGCGCATTGTCTCTTTGGTAACTGGATGGACAAACTCCAGTAAGAATGCGTGGAGACACAGTCGTTTGTATGATTCGGTTGATCCATACTTTTTGTCTCCGACAATTGGATGTCCTAAGTCATTCATATGGACACGGATTTGATTCTTGCGACCAGTTTCAAGACGGATGTCTAGTAGTGAATAGCGCTTTGTTCTGCGGATAACCTTATAATTAGTTATGGCTTCGAGTCCATCGCCAGGATTTTTACTTGAGTACATCATATGTGTTTTCGTTTCACGTAGCCACGACTTGATCGTGCCGCCCTCTGTATCTATCTGACCCTCAACAATTGCCATATAACCACGATTTATTACTGCATCAGACCAGTTTTCCTGCATTTCCAGCTTCACTGTTTCATTTTTGGCAAAGACCAGCAAACCAGATGTGTCTCGATCCAGCCTGTGGACTATGAAAATCCGATTATGTGGATTCGAGTTTCGGACATACTCTGTAAGCTGGTGATAGGCAGTGTTCAGCTTTTCCTGTTCAATGGCTACCGTTAGAAGTCCAGCCGGTTTGTTGATGATAATGATGTCCTTGTCCTCGAAAACAATTTCCAGATCAAGTGTAACCTCGTTATTGCGATTCTTATTCCGCTGAATGCTTACTTTTTGACCAGCATTAAGACTACAATCATGCTTTGAAACCGCCACTCCATCCACAAACACTTGATGATTACGTAATAGTGATTTCACATTGTTCCGTGACATTTTCGAAACGTTTGCTAATAAAAAAGTAAGCAATGTGCTATTCTCGGTCACCAAATATTCCGGATCGGACTTTGGTGGTCTACTTTTTCCCGAATCCCTTGTTTTCATCACTCACCATTCCTCAGTCCAAAATTTTGCTCAGAAATATTATACCGCTAAAAGGCAAAAACATCAGTAGGAAATGGTGTGTGGGTTGCAAATAGGGCAAGATAGGGATATAGCCCAAAACTAAAATGGCTTTGGCATTTTGGTGCACTAGGAAGCGGAGTATCTAGATGTACTTTATGAGGAGTAAACTTCAAGCAGAAAAATTTTGGTTTAACTGATTTTAATCAATATAAAGTTAGATTGGGATGTTTAGCAGTCTGAGCATTTCCTTTTGAGTTTCATATTCACGATCTGCAATGAACTGAACAAAACCTTTGTCATCCATGTGTGCCGCTTCCAAGAGTTGAATATAATCGCCTCTAAGGATAGGCGGAATAATCGCAGGTAAAAACCCTTTTTGAATTAGTGCGGTATTCATCAAGAGTCTAGCAATTCTACCATTACCATCAACAAAAGGATGAATAAACACAAACTTTTCATGCAACAGGGCAACAAACTCTACGGGGTGAAAGTTTTCCCTCTTATCTGCGATCCACTTGC
>JAVBKB010000121.1:0-6877 GCA_031554275.1 Caryophanales bacterium
AAATCCGGATGGTGTAATTCGATGTCTTAATTCGAATGGTATAAATCTGAATGGTGTGAATCTGAATGGACGTGAATCTGAAGTTTAGAAATAGAGGATTAATGACAGAAATAAATAAATGAACACAAAATATCTGAGCGGGAATTTCAATTGACTGGATTAAAATTGAGGTGTATTAAGAATGTGGATTTTCCGAAGAAAAAAAGTGGTGACCCCTACGGGATTCGAACCCGTGTTACCGCCGTGAAAGGGCGGTGTCTTAACCGCTTGACCAAGGGGCCAATTTGATGTCTTTTTCAAACGAGCTTTTTTAGTATACAATCATTCAAAAGAATTGTAAAGCGTTAAAGTTCAGAAAATATAAAAAAATTTTATACGTCGGTTCTATCTGAATTTGGTTCCCAACAAATCAGTTTTCCCCAATTGAAAACAATCCTTTTATCAAGGATTGTAGCAAAGCTGATTCAATTCTACCTACTTTATTTCTTTATAACAGCTAAAGTACATCGTGATATAGAAATCAATTCACCTTGTTCATCAGTGATTTTCACTTCCCAAACATGTGTGGTTCTGCCTTTATGTATGACTTGAGCAGTAGCAGTGACAGTTCCTTCGCGTTTCGATTTCAGATGATTCGCATTGATCTCAAGTCCTACCACCGCTTCTTTCTCCTGATCTACAAGTAGGTACCCACCAATACTTGCTGCGGTTTCAGCAAGTGCAACCGAAGCACCTCCATGCAACAAGCCAACTACTTGATGTGTTCGATGATCTACTGGCATTGTCATCACAACCGTCCCTTGACCTGCCTCAACTAGCTCAATTCCTAGCGAATCCATTAATGTGTTTTCCCACTTCATATTTATACTCCCTCACTTATCTTGAAATAAAGCGCCAAGTGCTATTTGACCTACAAATCAAGTGTATTTTTATATTTAAAAATTCATTCATCTTATTTTACAAAAAAAAGCCCCAACAATAAAGTCAGGACCATGATAACTTAATACCCATAATAAGGATAGCTCGGATAATATGGGGTTGGAGCTGGATAAGGGTATGGGTATGGAGCTGGGTATGGAGCCGGATATGGGGCTGGGTATGGATAAGCGTTCGGGCGATTTATTAATGACCCTGCCAGTAATCCACCAGCAAAAGCGCCAATCGGAAATCCACCAAAACCTGGTCGTCCGATTCCGCCAATCCCTCCGAAACCTGGTCGTCCGATTCCGCCAATTCCACCAATTCCACCAAACCCAGGTCTGCCGATCCCGCCAAAACCAGGTCTGCCTACCCCGCCAATTCCCCCGAAGCCTGGCCTGCCAATCGGTCTTTCATCCATGGGAATACCTCCTATATGTCATGTCAAATGCACTACATTATTTTGTATGCACAAGAAACATGTCCTGCATAGGTGATATGCCCAGCACCAATTAATTTCCAAAATCTTTTTTGTGGAATTCTTTCTGTGCAGCTGATTTGTTTTCTGCTGACTTTCACCTACCGCCAACTTTTGTCTACCCGCTGACTTTCACCTACTGCTAACTTTTATTGTGGAACTTTCTCGGTATACTGCCCTCTAAATGCTTGGACAGCATCATTTTCATTTAAAGCTGTTAACATTTCTTCAGTAAGTTTACCCTCACCAATTTTGATGATGTAAACATCAAGTGTCTTTTTGCCCCAATCTTCATAAACATCCTCAACTGTTTCATAATATAAGTCGAGTTTGATATTCTTGATTGCGCCTCCGCGATCTGCTACCACTCCATAACCATATCCAGGAATGTAGAAAATGGTTCCAAAAGGAAAATAGTTTGTGTCTGCTGCAATTGTTGAATATAAATCACGTTTTACTTTGACACCAGAACTTGTAATACCATATTCCGGGTGGCTTGGAGTCTTGCCTGTTGACTCGATTCCCGCAGTATAGCCAGTGGCAATTACATTGACCTTTTCCAATTCATTTATATTGATCGTATCTTCGAGTCGCTTTGGACTTGAAGGCTTTGCTGAAACTTGTGTAACAACCTTGGTTTGCTGGATGTTCAGCAAATCTTTAAAAAAATATTGATCAAGCGCACTCGTACTCTCTTTTTTAAGCTTTAATGATGACAAAGTAGGTAGAGTGTTTAATCCTTTTTTCCCGATTAAATCAGTAGCGCTAATCCCTGTAAATTCGAAAAATGTTACATACGCTGCAATGAGGAACATTACTACAAGTCCGACCTTATTAAGCATTTGTAATGTACGTTTCAAATATTACACTCCTTTTCAAAGCCTCTTTTTAAAAGTTAAAAGCCATTGTGCCCAACTTACAAAATTATATACAATTCTGATTTCAGAACATGCGGTAGCCTCTTCCCCTAAGCCATCGCATTACCACGCCAGCACAAATTGCTCCCAAAAAACCAGCCGTCAATATGACCATGTCAGCTACTTTAATAGCGGTCAAATCACTCAGTGCCTTATCTGGATTTGTAAAATAGATCGTTACAGAAAAATCCGCAATATAGTAAAGAGCAATTAGTGGATAAATTGCTGCCATGATCCATGTTTGCCGAAGCAACATATTGAGGATGAAACCAATCCCAAAAAATAATACAAAAAACAATATAATTGAAATAATCATTGTCGCAATATTTAATTGCATAGGCGCCACCTCTTGAATATTCTCTTGATAAGAATCTGTGATATTGCTTAAACCTACAGTTGTGAGTTGTACCATTCCCAAAAATCAGTTGATCAATTGTCATGCCAAATCCGCTACGCCGATTACTTGCAATTTTATCTGCCCATTTCACATTCAGAAAGGTGTTGCTCTTGAAACGTACACTGGTTGTTTAGGAAAATTCAGAAACAATCTTGCTGGTATTTGCAAGTTTTCGGATTAAAATAATAAAATCTAAGGATGTATTTCTATAATTAGAAATAGAGTAAACTTCTTTGAGTTTAGAGACTGTCCCCTTTTTCGTCAAGTTTTTAGCCTAAGTTTCGATATTTTTTCGCATTTATGCTAAAATAAAATGAAGTTTTTTAACGAAAAGAGGCAAATGTATGCAGAAGCAAGTTTTTGATGTAACAATCATTGGCGGTGGACCAGTAGGATTATTTACTGCGTTCTATGGTGGCATGAGGCAAATGTCTGTAAAGATTATTGAAAGCCTTCCACAGTTAGGTGGACAGTTAGCAGCATTGTATCCAGAAAAGTATATTTATGATGTCGCTGGCTTTAAAAAAGTTCGGGCTCAGGAGTTGATTGATAACTTAACTCAGCAAATGAGTGCTTTTGAACAAACTATTTGTTTGAATGAAGCAGTTAGTAAAGTTGAAAAACAGGCAGACGGTAGTTTTATCATTACAACAGATAAAGAAACCCATTATTCTAAAGCAATTATTATTGCTGCAGGAAACGGGGCATTCCAGCCGAGACGACTGGAACTAGAAAATGCACTTCAATATGAGGACAAGAATTTGCACTATTTTGTAGGTGATATGAATCGTTTCGCAGGGAAAAATGTGATTATCTTTGGCGGTGGTGATTCCGCGGTCGATTGGTCACTGATGTTAGAACCAATCGCAAAACAAGTTACAACCGTTCATCGACGCGATAGCTTTCGCGCTCATGAACATAGTGTTGAAAATCTAATTAATTCAAAAGTCGCTGTGAAGACACCTTTTGTACCAGTTGATCTTACAGGAAACGCAAATGGCATTTCACAGGTAACCATTGAAAATGTCAATGACAAAAGTCGTGAGACTATTGATGTTGACGATGTCATTGTTACTTATGGATTCGTTTCTTCACTTGGTCCTATTAAGGAATGGGGACTAGAAATCGAGAAAAACAATGTAGTTGTAAATTCCCGGATGGAGAGCTCAATCCCAGGTATCTTTGCTTGTGGGGACATCTGTACCTACGATGGAAAAGCCAAATTAATTATTGTCGGATTTGGCGAAGCGCCAATTGCGATCAATCACGCCAAAATGTATGGAGATCCTGAAGCCAAGATTGGTCACCTGCACAGCACAAGTGCATTTGAAAAATAGAAATATTGAAAAATCCTCTATGTTGTTTGAAATAACATCATGGAGGATTTCTCAGTTTAAATTAGAAAAGGGGGAAATGTAAAGTGCAACTACAAATGAATTCAAATAGCGAAAATCGAAAAATAGGGGAAGATTTTCAAAATCTTGTAACCACCCTTTTACATGATTACTACAATAAAGATTTAATCCTAATTGTCGATAGAAATGCAACTTAAAACTCGCTAAAATTCCCAAATACTTCGTCATAATTTCCTAGGATAGTCCCGCTATCCGTCGTAAATTATTCCTCGTCTTTGAAAATTTTATCGGGAGTTTTAAGTTACATTTCTACCGACAATTAGGATCAAAACAGAAATAGCATTACCCATTGGTAATCTAGTAAAGGATCACAAATTCGATTGTGTTTCCGATGACAAATCAATTGCAGTCGAGTGTAAATGCTATACATGGACCATTACTGGTAATGTCCCTAGTGCAAAAATGGCGTTTCTCAATCAATCAGTTCTCTATGCACTACTATTACCTGAGGATACAGTAAAAGTAATAGCCTTGATGAAGTCTGAACATCCGAAACGAAATGAAACATTAGCGGAATATTATTTTCGAACATATCAGCATTTATTAGAGAACATCGTTTTGTTAGAAGTAGACACTGATTTGTTGAAGATTCGGCAGGTAAAAAATCCATAAAACGATTTAGTTGAAATTGAACTAGACATCCTCATTTCCAAAGGCAGCTAGTTCAACCCAAAACGTTATCTTATAGAATATTTTTAAATATGTGATGGCCAATCCTTGTATCGTTGAACTTGGCGGCGACGATCACGGAAAGTAGTTGCAGCACCACTCTCTCTGTTCTCATAAAGCTTATCAAAGTCAACTACTCCTGTTGAAGTCATTTCCCAATTGGGCTTCGTCTCTGCAATAATCCCCGCTGGATTATTCCATGCCATATCACAAGGTCCCAGAATTGAACTTATCGCATATCCAGGTGGTAGTGTAGCTGATGACGTGCTTAAAGATTGGGAAAAATTCAAACAACAATATAAATCATTTGGAGACCTAATGAGTCCTGAAGAAAGGGCATTATATGAAAAGTTTCTGAGAGAAGGACTGACTGGATTAACTGAAGCAGAATTAAACGCATTGAAGGCAAAAAGTCACCTTATTAATTCAGAAGGTTTCACTAGAGCAGGAGTTAAAGGCGGGCATAATATTGATTCATTTATAAACGAACTAAAAGCCCAAGGATTTGATCCGAATGATTGTATTATCGAATTTAAACCACATCCAACAATTAACGGTGTGTATGAAATTGAGTATCAGATACCTGAAAAAGATATGACAGGGAATATCGCAATCCCTAAAGAATACAGGGTTATTAAAGAACCTAAAACAGTTTATGATCCTAAAATCATAAGCGACGATCAGATGTATAAACTTGGTGAAGAAGCAATGAACAATGTTTCTATTGTAGATGGTAGAAAAGTGGTGGGTACAGCTTCCAATGGTCTTAAATTTGTAGGTTGGTTAGATGATTCGGGTAATGTTACTAATTTTTATCCTATAATCGAATAATTTGGAGATGAAGAAAATGAATTATAAGTTAGTTACTAACTCTGATGAAATTAAAATAATGTTAGATGATTTCTTTTTTGAAATATTGATAAGAAAAGAAGCTGTTTTTAGGTTATTGGAAAATTTCGGCAAAAAAGAAGGGCTTGGATTCGGGGGAAAGACAGTATTATTTTTAAATGATTTAGATGAATCTGATGAAGCTTATCAGAAGTTAGGTAATGACAGAGTATTGCTTTCTGTGGATGAAGCTACCTCAACTGCCGATGAGGACAGTGAAGCTTATTTAAGTTTCCCAGTATTGTATGAGCATCTAAGTGAAAAAGTTGCTAAAATTATTGAGGATAGACCAGAAGAAAAGGGAAGGCTAGAAGATTTAATGTCAAAAGTAAGAAAAGCACTTGATATATAGTTGTCGTCCACAAAAAATCAATCCAAGTAAAACAAGGTGAAAAGCGCATAAAAAAACGGGTGCTACAATATCTAGGACTGATGAAATAAGAAATACCGAATCAATGAAATGACAAATCATGTATTGGTTCGGTTTTTTAGCATCTCAATATTTAAATTCATATTTTTGAAGATAAGAACACCAAAGGTTATAATGTATTATTTATATGCACAAAACAAACCATTTGTCAAATATCGATTCTGTAGGGGATGTGTTGTGGCAAAATTTCACACTGAATTTTCAATGTCAATACTTATTTCAAAAATTATATTTCGAAAAACTCCTAGTGTAGTGTACTGGTAGCGAGCAAACGAGTGCCGCTCTGTGAGTTGACAAACTGTCATACTGACTTCTGAATGTCAAGATTTATTTTGAGAAATGTTGGCATCTATCCTGCATGAAGTGCACAATTAAACCTGATATGCTTTCGAGTAGCAAATTACAAATAATCCATAAAGGGCCATTATGCTTCCTTATATTTTTTCAGATGCAAAGCATTTGAAAAGTGGAAGGCATAATGGCTTCTTACGGATTATTTGTAGTTCTAGATTCTAATGAATTAGAAGACTAAACTGGTTTACACTCTCTAATTCCAAGTTGTTCTCTCTAACAACATTTCTCAAAATAAATCTTGACATTCAGAAATCAGTATGAAAAAATCCGCACACACAGAGCGGCACTCGTTTGCTCGCTACCAGTACACTACACATTGAAACCAACCTTCGCAAATGGCAGCTCGAATACTTCCATCTTTTTTCCCTCAATCGTTTGCCAATTTGCTTCAGCAGGAAAAATATGCGTCTT
>JAVBKB010000151.1:0-10517 GCA_031554275.1 Caryophanales bacterium
GCAAACGATGCCTCGGGCAATAAACAAGAATTTGGTCAACTTGGAAAAGGTGTCCTTCTGCGAATTATGGACAGGCTAATGGTGACTAGCAAAAGCATGGGATAATCGTTATGGTTGTGCATTGGCAATAGATTTGCTGAAGGAAACGCAACAAGAGACTCTGCCAAACACCTTATATGTTGGTGCAACTGTTCAAGAGGAAGTAGGTTTGCGTGGTGCAAACGCAGCTGCACAAATGATCCAACCAGATATCTTTTTCGCCTTGGATTGTAGTCCAGCAAACGATGCCTCGGGCAATAAACAAGAATTTGGTCAACTTGGAAAAGGTGTCCTTCTGCGAATTATGGACAGACTAATGGTGACTAGCAAAAGCATGACTGAATTCATATTGGATACTGCCGAAACGCATCAAGTACCCTATCAATATTTTGTTTCTCCAGGTGGGACTGATGCTGGAAATGTCCATATGGCCAATCAAGGAGTTCCGAGTGCAGTTATTGGGGTGTGCGCACGATACATCCATACGCATGCGTCAATCCTTCATATAGATGATTATGAAGCGGCAAAGGAATTGCTGATTCATCTAGTCAGAACATGTGATAAATCGACAGCGGACTTGATCAAATCCCAACAGTATTAATCTACTAAGAATAATCGATACAAAGGATGCACCAAATAGGACAGGCAAAAGTAAGGCGCCAATGTAACGAAAAATCAACGGTATCCAGTGATTCTTGCACTGAAAATTTATCTGGTGTTTTTAGAAAAAAAGAGAAAAAATAAAAATCCATTTTATTTTTTTAAGAAATCGTGTATAGTAGAGGTTAGCAAATATGAATACTAAAGAAGGTATGTAGTAATGGAGTTTAAAGATATTTTGTACATCAGTACTGGGGTGATAGCTCTAGCATTTCTGATACTAGTGATCTATCTTTCCATCACATTGATGTCTGTAAGACGAACGATGAATAGCATCAATGAGACATTGAAGGGAATGGAAACACAATTGCAAGGCATTGCCACTGAATCAGAGCAACTCTTGCAAAAAACAAATAAGCTTGCTGAAGATATTACATATAAATCAGAAAGCTTGAATGTTGTCTTTGATCTTGTGAATGGTATTGGAACATCGTTAAGCAACGTGAAGAATTCCTTTGCTAATCTAAGGCAACCAAAAGAGACTGCGAAGCAAGGTAGGAAATTCCCTTGGGTTTCTGTTGCAACAGGAATTGGCAAGAGTTTATTTAAAAAATAATATTGAATATTGGAAGGGGTTTTTTAAAATGACTAATAAAAAAGGTTGTGCAACAGGAGCATTTATCGGGGCGGTTGTAGGTGCAGTGACATCATTGCTACTTGCTCCTAAATCAGGAAAAGAATTACGCGAGGACATCAAAAGCAAGTCAAATGAATACTATGAAAAAACAGAAGGAATGCGTGAAAAAGGTTCTGAATGGGTTTCAATTGCAAAAGAAAAAGGCTCTGAAGTGAAAGATAACGTTGTATCTAAGAGCAAAACGATTAAGAAGAAGTTAACAAAGAAGAGCAAGTTGCAGGATGATGTAGAAACGGTTCTTGAAGAGGTTTAAGGAAATATACGGCACTCTGCAATTTGTAGAGATGCCTTTTTTCTTTGTCGAAAAATGGGGAGGAAGACAATGGATTTAGCAAACTTTCAAAAAAGTATGTATGAACTGATTGTCAATGTATCAACTGATCTACCACTAGATGTACGCAGAGCTGTGAAACGTGCAAGTGCAAGTGAAAGTGCCGGAACCCGCTCAGCAATGAGTTTAGCGACAATCTCGGAAAATATTGATATGGCAGAAAACCTTGTGTTACCGATTTGCCAAGATACAGGCATGCCAACTTTTAAAATAAAGTGTCCAGTAAACGTGAATCAAATTGAGTTGAAACAAGCAATATTTGCAGCGATAGTACAAGCTAGCAAAGAAGGTAAGCTTCGTCCGAATTCAGTGGACTCTTTGACAGGGATCAATTCAGGCAATAATCTGGGTCTAGGTACACCTGTTGTGAAATTTGACCAATGGGAAGAAGAGTATATTGACGTCAAGCTTATCCTAAAGGGTGGCGGCTGTGAGAACAAAAATATTCAATATAGTTTACCAGCTGAAATAGAAGGACTGGGTCGTGCAGGTCGTGATATCGATGGTATCCGAAAATGTATTCTACATGCTGTGTATCAAGCACAAGGTCAAGGATGTGGTGCTGGTTTCATTGGTGTGGGGATTGGTGGCGACCGCTCATCTGGATATGATCTGGCAAAAGAACAGCTATTTAGAAATGTAGAAGATACGAATCCCATTTCAGAATTAGCGAAGCTAGAAGATTACATCATGTTGAATGCGAATAAATTGGGAATCGGGACAATGGGTTTTGGTGGGGAAACCACCTTGCTCGGCTGCAAGATTGGTGTCTACAACAGATTACCAGCTAGCTTCTTTGTATCAGTTGCCTATAATTGCTGGGCATTTCGCCGGGCAGGTGTCAAGATCAATACTGCAAATGGTGAAATTACGGAATGGCAATATCGAGAAGGTGAGAAACTTTCTATGAATCCTGATAGAAATGGTATTGACTTCAGCAATGAAATTGTTTTGAATACACCGCTCACTGAAGAAAAAGTTCGCTCTCTGAAAGTGGGGGATGTTGTTCGAATCACTGGCAGGCTGTATACCGGTCGTGATGCAATACATCAGCATTTATCAACTAATGATTGCATAGTCGATTTAAATGATCAGATAATTTACCATTGTGGACCTGTTATGATGCAAGATAGCAACGGGAAATGGGCAGTGAAAGCAGCTGGTCCAACAACGAGCATTCGTGAAGAGCCTTACCAAGGAGATATCATAAAAAAATTTGGTGTCAGAGCTGTCATTGGTAAAGGTGGAATGGGTGACAAAACGCTAGCGGCACTCCAAGAATTTGGTTGTGTCTATCTCAATGCCATCGGTGGGGCAGCACAGTATTATGCGGACAAAATCAAGTCAGTTGAAGGTGTTGATTACCTTAAGTTTGGTATTCCAGAAGCAATGTGGCATTTGAATGTGGAAGGACTTACAGCCGTTGTTACGATGGATGCACACGGTAACAGTTTACATACGGATATTGACAAAAGTTCCTTTGGAAAACTGCAAACTTTGAAAGATGTGCGAATGGATTGATCCTGATTATCTGCGCCATACGCAGACTATGAATCAAAACTAGTTGTTGAGAATACAATTGAAGTTGAGAAAGAATTCGAAGTTCCGCAAATATTTGAAAAGGGTGATGAGAATGGATCAAGTTAGAAGTTTGCAAACAATTCAAGAGAAGCTACAAGCAGGAAGTTTTCTTTTGCTAAAGCATAGTAATACTTGCCCGATTAGCCAAGCTGCATTTGATGAATTTGCTGCGTATGCAAATGGGCATCTACAACAGCCTGCTGGTTATATCGTAGTACAAGAAAATCGTGATGTTTCAGAAGCAGTTGCTTCACAGTTTGGTATCCGACATGAGTCACCTCAAGCAATTCTATTTGTAAAGGGCGAACCTGTTTGGCACACATCTCATTATTCAATTAATCAAGAAACAATCGAAGCAGAAGTGGCAAAGTACAAATAGAAATGGTAGCGGAGGATTTAGAATGGATCACAAAATGATTACAACAGCTTTTGATTTAGCAGGATACAAAGTAACAGAAAACTTGGGGATTGCTCGTGGTATTACAGTTCGATCAAGAGATTTGTTTAGTGACATTGGTGCAGGGTTGAAATCTCTTATCGGTGGCAAAATTGGCGGATATGTGAAACTATGTGAGGAAACACGAGAAGAGGCATTTGCAGAAATGATTAAACACGCAGAAGAAATAGGTGCAGATGCCATTATCGGGTTCCATTTTGACGCAAATGAAGTAGGTCAAGGGATTACAGAAGTACTCGCTTATGGAACTGCCGTGCGGATACAGAAGAGCTTCTAATTGTAATGTTTGTGAAGAGGCTTGGAGAAGCTGTTATCCATTGCATAGTCTTGTTTTTAGACTCTCGTGAGAGAGTTTTTTTGTTGGATTTATTTAGAATCATTATAATTATTCTAAATAAATTTTGTAACCTGAAAAAAACCAACGTGCTTATAAACACTGGTTTCATCAATAATTATAACAAACTGCGAACTATTCCACACTTATATCTTGATATTGAACATTATTTGTTATAGTATAACTAAGTACACTAATTGAGAATGACAAGTATATAAAAATTGTATTTTGGAGGCTATTTACATATGACAGTTTCGACACTTGAGATTAAAGATTTGCATGTTGGGATTGAAGGAAAAGAAATTCTGAAAGGTGTGAATTTGAAAATCAATACTGGTGAAATTCACGCAATTATGGGACCGAATGGGACAGGTAAATCAACATTATCATCTGCCGTTATGGGTCACCCAAAGTATGAAGTGACAAGCGGGGAAGTCTTATTAGATGGTGATGACGTCTTGGAGATGGAAGTTGATGAGCGTGCTAAAGCAGGTCTTTTCTTAGCAATGCAGTACCCATCAGAGATTTCTGGCGTTACTAATTCAGATTTCTTACGTTCTGCCATCAATAGCCGTCGAGAAGAGGGCGATGAGATTTCAATTATGAAGTTCATTAAAGAAATGGATAAAAAGATGAATTTCTTAGAAATGAATGAGCAGTATGCAACACGCTATGTAAATGAAGGATTCTCTGGTGGAGAGAAGAAGCGTAATGAAATTCTTCAATTGATGATGATTCAACCAAAGATTGCAATCCTAGATGAAATCGATTCAGGTTTAGATATTGATGCTTTGAAGGTTGTATCAAAAGGGATCAATCAAATGCGTGGGGAAGAGTTTGGCTGCTTAATCATCACACATTATCAACGCTTATTAAATTATATTAAGCCTGACTTTGTTCATGTCATGATGCAAGGGAAAATTGTGAAATCTGGCGGACCAGAGTTAGCACAACGTTTGGAAGTAGAAGGATACGATTGGATTAAAGAAGAACTGGGTATCGTTGATGATATCGTTGAAGTTGAGGCTTAAGAAAGGGGATATAGAAGATGACTACTGAAACGAACATCTCCTTAGACAAAGCAACAATCGCTGATTTTTCTAAGAAAAATCAGGAGCCAGAATGGTTCTCGAATTTAAGGCAATCTGCACTTGATAAACTGAACGAGTTATCACTACCAACACCTGACAAAACCAAGATTGAGAATTGGAACTTCATCCCTCATGCGAAATTGTCAGTGGAATCAGCGGTTTTTTCTGATTTTGCAGCTGTGCCAGCCGAAATTAAAGCATGGGTAGATACAGACAAAGCTGAGCACAATCTGTATATTCAAAGAAATAATACTGCAGCTTATATTGTTCTAACAGAAGAAGCGGCGAAACAAGGTGTTATTTTTACCAATATTATTGAGGCAATGGTTAAGCATCCTGAACTAGTCCAACAATATTATATGAGAACGGATGATTTGAAGGTTGATTCTCATAAACTGACTGCTTTGAACACTGCATTGCTTAGTGGAGGGGCGTTCATCTATATTCCGAAAAATGTCGTCCTAAGTGAACCATTGCAAGCAATCTTTGTTGTAGATCAGGCAGATGCCAGTATGCATAACCATGTGATCTTAGTTGCTGAAGAGAATTCTCAAGTGACATATGTTGAAAACCATATCTCCACTGTTGCAAGTAATAATCAGGTTGCTAATTTGATATCAGAAGTCTTTGTTGGCGCAAATGCCAAGGTTTCATATGGGGCAGTGGATACCTTGGATCAGCAGATGACAACATTCGTGCATCGAACTGCATTTGTTGCTCGAGATGGCAAAATTGAATGGGCACTCGGTTTGATGAATGATGGCAATACAATTTCAGAGAACATTACATTGCTTAAGGGTGATGGTTCCTATGCCGACACAAAGACAGTTGTGATTGGAAGAGGCGTTCAAAAGCAAAACTTTACAACCAAAGTGATTCATTTTGGGAAGCGTTCTGAAGGATTTATTTTGAAGCATGGTGTGATGAAAGATGAAGCAAGTTCCATTTTCAATGGAATTGGATATATTAAACATGGTGCCACGAAATCAAATGCTCAGCAGACATCCCGGGTATTAATGTTAAGCGAAAAAGCTCGCGGAGATGCTAACCCGATTCTTTTGATAGATGAAGATGATGTTATTGCAGGTCACGCAGCATCAGTTGGTCGAGTGGATGAAATGCAACTGTACTACCTAATGAGCCGTGGTGTCTCACGCCGCGAAGCGGAAAGACTAATCATCCATGGATTCCTCGCACCAGTGGTTAACGAACTTCCAGTTGAACAGGTGAAAAAGCAATTAACCAATGTTATTGAGAAGAAAGTATTAGGTTGAAAACGATTTGTAAAAGTAACAACGATGAGACAGATGACAATTTAAAATAAGAAAGTGGGGAATCAGAATTGATTACTCCTGAAATTAGAAAACAGTTTCCGATTTTGGACCAAGAAATTAACGGACATCCGTTAGTATATATGGATAGCGCAGCTTCGTCGCAAAAGCCGATTGCTGTGCTAAATGCAGTTGATCAGTATTACAGAGAATCCAATGCAAATGTACACCGCGGTGTACATACATTAAGTAATCGGGCTACGGATGCTTATGAAGCAGCACGTGAAAAGGTTCGAAACTTCATCAATGCAAAGTCTATGGAAGAAATTATCTTTACTAGAGGCGCAACTGCTTCATTAAATTTAGTTGCAACAAGCTTTGGACGAAATTTTGTAACCGAGAACGAAGAAATTGTTGTTACTTACATGGAGCATCACAGCAATATTATTCCTTGGCAACAAGTCGCTAAGGCTACTGGAGCAACGTTGAAATACATCCCACTTGAAGCAGATGGGACAATTTCCCTTGCTAAAGTACGTGAAACGATTACAAAGAATACAAGAATTGTTGCGATAGCCCATGTTTCGAATGTGCTCGGTACCATTAATCCGATTAAGGAAATCGCTGAGATCGCACATGAGAATGGCGCTGTCATTGTCGTTGATGGTGCGCAAGCAGCACCACATGTACGAGTGGATGTGCAGGACCTCGACGTTGATTTCTTTGCCTTCTCAGGTCACAAAATGTTAGCACCAACTGGGATTGGCGTTCTGTATGGTAAAAAGAAATTGCTTGATGAAATGGAGCCAATTGAATTCGGTGGTGAAATGATTGACTTCGTTGGTTTGGAAGAATCAACATGGAAGGAATTACCATGGAAATTCGAGGGTGGCACACCAATTATTGCAGGAGCAATTGGGTTGGGTGCAGCGATTGATTTCATCAATGAAATCGGGATTGAAAATATTGCTGAACATGAGCACCGGTTAACAAGGTATGCGATGGAAAAGATGAAAGAAATTCCTGGCATGACCATCTTTGGACCAGATGCTGAAAACCGTGCAGGGGTGATTACCTTCACACTCGATGATGTGCATCCGCATGATTTAGCAACAGTGTTGGATTCATTTGGTATTGCTGTTCGTGCTGGACACCATTGTGCACAGCCACTGATGAAATGGCTAAATGTGTCTGCAACTGCCCGCGCGAGTTTTTATCTCTATAACACAGAGGAAGAAGTTGACCAACTTGTCGCAGCTTTGCAAAAGACGAAGGAATACTTTTCCGCAATTCTATAAGTGGTAACAACAAATTATTGAATATTAACTGTAACAATTGAATGGGGTTTTTGAGGATGTCAAAGAATATCAATTTAGATCATTTATATCGTCAGGTGATTATGGACCACTACAAAAATCCTCGTAACAAGGGAAAGTTAGCTGATTCCAACATGACAATTGATATGAATAATCCAACATGTGGTGATCGAATTCACCTCACCATGAAAGTTGAAAATGGCATCGTCACAGATGCGAAATTTGAAGGAGAAGGTTGCTCGATCTCAATGTCTAGCGCTTCAATGATGACTGTTGCCATCAAGGGAAAACCAATTGAGGAAGCCATCGAGTTTTCAAAGACATTTTCAGATATGATGCAAGGCAAGGAAGTAGACACGGACGACGAATTCGAAGATATCGAGGCATTGCAGGGAGTGTGTAAATTTCCCGCTCGAATTAAATGTGCTACGTTAGCTTGGAAGGCGATGGAAAAAGGTCTTAAGGAAGAACAAAGTGAATGATGAGTGCAAAGAGTCAGTGCTTAGGTATGAAGCAGGCTTGATGTGAGCATCATTGCAATAATGTATGATGCAGGAAACTGAGGCTGATGCGATGGGAAATCGAGGCTGACGCGAAAGGGAAACCGAGGCGGAGCTGATGTGGGAACTGAGGCTGATGCGATAGGGAAGCCGATGTTGACGCGAAAGGGAAGCCGAGGTCGACACGTAAGGGTAACCGATTTTGCTTGTCGATAACAAATAAATAATTGGTTTAAAAAATATTGAAGTGTTGATACTACTTTTTGGAGGAACAGAAATGGAAAAAACGGCGCCCGAGATTGGCGATTACAAGTATGGTTTTCATGATAAGGATGTATCGATCTTCCGTTCAAAGCGTGGTTTAACGCGCGAAATTGTCGAAGAAATCTCAAAGATGAAAAACGAACCACAGTGGATGCTGGATTTCCGTCTTAAATCATTGGAGTTGTTCTATCGTCTTCCAATGCCACAGTGGGGTGGGAACTTAACTGGCTTGAAATTTGACGAAATCACTTATTATGTTAAGCCTTCTGAGAAGACCGAGAAATCTTGGGACGAAGTACCTGATGAAATCAAGAACACCTTTGATAAATTAGGTATCCCAGAAGCTGAGCAAAAATATTTGGCTGGCGTTTCTGCCCAATATGAGTCAGAAGTGGTTTACCATAGTATGAAAACAGAGCTTACTGATATGGGTGTTATTTTCAAAGACACTGATTCAGCCCTTCGTGAAAATGAAGATATTTTTAAAGAGCATTGGGCATCTGTCATCCCGGCTGCTGATAATAAGTTTGCCGCATTGAATTCAGCAGTGTGGTCTGGAGGCTCGTTCATTTATGTGCCAAAGGGTATTAAATTGGATACACCACTCCAAGCTTATTTTCGGATTAATTCCGAAAATATGGGTCAGTTCGAGCGCACACTAATTATTGTTGATGAAGATGCATCGGTTCATTATGTAGAAGGATGCACGGCACCTGTGTACACAACCAATTCACTGCATAGTGCAGTAGTTGAGATTATTGTGAAAAAGAATGCTTATTGTCGCTACACGACCATTCAGAACTGGGCAAACAATGTCTATAATCTTGTGACGAAGCGTACCGTGTGTGATGAGAATGCAACCATGGAATGGATTGATGGCAACATCGGTTCCAAGCTAACGATGAAATATCCTGCATGTATCTTGCGTGGTGAAGGAGCGCGTGGTATGACCTTATCTATCGCAATTGCAGGAAAAGGACAACACCAGGATGCGGGCGCCAAAATGATTCACTTGGCACCTAATACTTCATCCACCATTGTTTCGAAATCCATTTCGAAACAAGGAGGAAAAGTAACCTATAGAGGTATCGTTCACTTTGGGCGAAAAGCTGATGGCGCACGATCTAATATCGAATGCGATACATTGATAATGGATAATGCATCAACTTCCGATACAATTCCTTACAATGAAATACTGAATGACAACATCTCTCTTGAGCATGAGGCAAAGGTATCTAAGGTAAGCGAAGAGCAGTTATTCTACCTGATGAGCCGTGGTATCTCAGAGCAAGAGGCGACGGAGATGATCGTAATGGGCTTCATTGAACCATTTACGAAGGAACTACCAATGGAGTATGCGGTAGAGATGAATCGACTGATCAAGTTTGAGATGGAAGGTAGTATTGGATAATGCTGTGATACCAATGGTTTGAGTGGTTTCACATGTTCCTTGGTGGGTAATTGACCAAAATTTGACCAAAATATTAAAAAGAGGTGCACCACATCTGTTGTACCTCTTTTTGTTATAATTATCAAAAGGAGTGATTTTTTTGAACCAAATAGAAAGAGCAGTTAATGATATTTTTACAATGTATGAAGACTTGCGATATTCGTATAATAATCTATCGGAGAATGACAAATTAGGTATAAATATTTCGGATATTGAATTTAAAGGTTTTGATGCTAATAGTCCAAAAGAGGAGGATTATTATAGCGCAGCTTTTGAAATGAGGAAAAAATATCCGGATGACTTCATGAATTGTTGAACGTTTGGGTATAAGCCGTGACGCGATTGCTAATTTAGAAAACAACCGCGTTTCTCCACAAAAAATGTTGATTCAGAGCATTTGCTATGAGTTCGATGTCAATGAGGAATGGCTAAACACTGGGGAGGGTGGCATTTTTATCTCCTCAAAAAAGGAAAAAGACAATTTAGATGAGCTTATTCGAACTTTTAAGCAACTAGATTCTCCCAATCTTCAAAAGTATGCTTTAGAACAAATTAATGGACTATTGGATATGCAAAAAAAAGAGGC
>JAVBKB010000111.1:0-5496 GCA_031554275.1 Caryophanales bacterium
CAGACGACTGTCAGCGTGGCGATCACACGAATTATAATTGCGCCCACAGTTCCCCAAACAATTGCTTTCTTCTGTTGTTCCTTTGGTAATTTTCTCGCTGCCAAGCCGATAACAATTGCGTTATCTCCCGCAAGTAGCAAATCAATCATGATAATTGACAATAATGCTGATAAAAATTCCATTGATAGAAATTCCATTTCAATCACCTTTCCCTTTTCGATTTTTAAAAATCTCTCTAAAAAAAGAAATGACCTTTACCAAACTGGGTTCGTCAAAAACAGAACACCAATTGGTAAAGGTCTTGCTAACAATGTAAACATTGCCAACGATGCCGAGGTTACAAACCTGTATTGACGACAACGATGTAAAAGCTACTCCCCTTTAGGGTGGGTAAATATATACACTCATGGAAACATAATAATATGTTACTTCTATAGAAAAGTCAATTCTTAGCCTGATCCTAATTCGCGATTTGGACAACAAAAACTACTGTTCGGCATGACTCTTCGGTTCATTCTTCGAGATTCTGAATCCTCAGAATCCCAATAGAATTCCATACTTTGAAATTCGAGACTGCACTGAAAACGATTTACTTACATTCCTCAACAAGAATATCTTTTGTGAAACAAGCAAGTTATTCCATTCGATATTTACTGCTTTCAGTACCTACATCATCATATTTGGATTCATATCAATTGAAAGATAAACTCCCGATTTAGCAGTTTTCGCACCAAGATTCTCATTCAATTGATGCAAGATCTCTAATAAATTCGGTTCATTTTTATACTTAATCAAACATTGAAAACGGTATCGATTATTGATCTTAGCAATAGGTGAAGGCGTTGGTCCGAAAATAATTGCCTGCTTGCTTAGTCCGTCTTTCAGCATGATTGCAGCACGCCGAATTTCCTCAATAGCAGTAAACTGGTCCTCGCTTGAAGCAGTAATTAGTGTCATAAAATAATAGGGTGAAAATGCTGTGTTTCTTCTAACCATCATTTCCCGATCGTAGAAACTTTCAAAATCCTGCGAAGCTGCAAGTTCGATGCTGTAATGCTCTGGCGTATAGGTTTGCACGACAACTTCTCCTTCAAGTAAATGACGCCCTGCTCGACCAGAAACTTGCGTCAGAAGTTGAAATGTTTTCTCAGATGCTCTGAAGTCCGCAATATGCAAGCTTGTATCCGCTGCTAACACGCCAACAAGGGTAATATTCGGATAATCAAGTCCTTTCGCAATCATTTGTGTGCCGAGCAGAATATCTGCATCTCCATCTCCGAATTGCTTCAACAAACGTTCATGTGCACCCTTTCCCCGTGTGGTATCCACATCCATACGGATCACTCGCGCCTTTGGAAACAACTTGGCAATTTCCTCTTCCACCTTCTGTGTACCCGTACCAAAAAAACGAATATGATCACTGTTACAAGTTGGACAAAGCCGTGGCACATTGGTTTCGTACCCACAATAATGGCACTTCAACTGATTACTTGTGCGATGATAAGTAAGCGAAACATCACATTGCGGACATTGGACAACTAGCCCACAATCACGACACATGATAAAAGAAGAATGGCCTCTCCGATTAAGTAGTAATACGATTTGCTCTTTCTTCAATAAGCGATCACTGATTTTCTCAGAAAGCTCACGCGAAAACATCGAGCGATTCCCCATCCGGAGTTCCTCACGCATATCAACAACAGAAACCGTTGGCATTGCTCTTTGATTAATGCGTTCATTAAGGTTTAGCAGGGTGTATACACCTTTCTTGGCGCGGGCAAATGATTCGAGAGAGGGTGTGGCACTTCCCATGACAACAGGACATTTATGATGCTCTGCGCGTTTAATCGCCACGTCTCTCGCATGATAACGCGGCGATTCTTCCTGCTTGTAGGTGCCTTCATGTTCCTCATCAATAATAATCATACCGAGATTCTGAAACGGCGCATAAATTGCTGATCTTGCACCCACAACAACAGAAACTTCACCACGAATGATTTTCCGCCACTCATCATATTTTTCTCCATTTGACAATCCACTGTGGAGAACCGCAACTCGTTCACCGAAACGACCTTTGAACCTTGTAACCATTTGCGGTGTAAGTGAAATCTCAGGCACTAACATGATTGCCTGTTTTTCCTGCTGAATCGCTTGATCAATTGTTTGTAAGTATACTTCGGTTTTGCCGCTTCCTGTCACGCCAAACAATAGAAAATTCTCATGAGTTTCGTCTTCAATTGCCTTTGCAATTGAGTCAAAAGCTGCTTCTTGGGCTGCCGTCAAAGTCATATGGGTGGTCTTTTCAAAAGACGTCATGGCAAAAGGGTCACGATACAACTCAACCTGCTTTGCTAGAAGAATCCCCTGATCAATAAACTTCTTAATGACATCGTTGGGTATGCTTAATTGATTCATTAATTCAGTTGCCGTAATCTCTGCTGGATTATCAATTAGGAATTGGAGCAGCTTGATTTGGTTGTTAGCATTCTTCCTTGTACTATCCAGAAGTTCTTTGAGCTGTGTCTGAGTTTGAACCAAGCTCAGCACACGTTCGGTTTTCACCTTTATCTTATCTTCAACTTGGAAAGCAATTTCAAGATCACCATTTGCAAGTGCTGTTTTTAATTCTTTCATATTAACGACAGCAATTGCTTCATCCCAGGAAATAGATATTCGATTACAAAATAGTTGCTGCATATTTTCTGAATATTCCGCAACACTCCTCCCTTCAGGAAGCGTAATCCTTTTCTCGTATTTCCCCTTTAGCGCTGCTGGTAGCATTGCTTGGTAGGCAGCAATGGTGTAACAAACTGTGTGTGTTGCCAACCACTCCCCTAATACAAGGAGCTCTTTATTTAGTACTGGTTCCAAGTCAAGAATATGATCAATTTCTTTCAAATTCTTGACATCAGAATTCGCTTTGATCTTGGTGACAAAGCCCAGCAACTTTCGTCCACCAAAAGGGACTGCAACACGAATTCCAGGGCAAATCAAATCATGCCACTCTTCTGGAATGGCATAATCAAATGGTTTATTGGTTTGCTGTGTTGGTAGCTCGACAAATATTTCTGCAATCAAGTGACTCAGTCCTTTGCAGGTTTTTTGTTTCATATGTTCTATTGACTATCCAGAATAGTATTCGAAACATAACAATTTCGCTTCATATATTCTGCATGACTATACCGGGAAAGCATCCGAAACATAGCAGTGGTATTACTTCATCCGCTTAAAGATTTCCAATAGGATTTCTTTTGCAACTGCTACTTTCTCCATCTTTGGAAGCTGAATGACTGCACCGTCCCGATCAAATATCGTAACAATATTGGTATCTGAACCAAAACCCGCACCACTTTGCGTCACATCATTCGCAATTAATAAGTCAGCATTCTTTGCATGTAGTTTCTTCTTTGCATAATCCTCGACATTATTGGTCTCAGCTGCAAATCCGACTACAAATTGTGTTGTTTTCTTTTCACCAAGTGTTTTCAAAATATCCTTAGTAGGCTGTAGTGAAAGTGTTAGCCCAGCATTTGCTTTCTTCATTTTGGACTCTTGATAAACTGGGGTATAGTCCGCAACTGCCGCTGCTTTAATCACACAATCACAGGCCGCAAATCGAGTCATCACTGCTTCATACATTTCTTCAGCAGTCTCCACATGAATCAATTCTACACCTTGGGGTGGCAAAATATTTACTGGTCCTGTCACAAGCGTCACATCAGCACCCAGCTCAGTTGCCATTTTCGCAAGAGCATATCCCATTTTCCCACTAGAGAAATTCGATAAGTAACGTACTGGATCAATTTTTTCTAACGTAGGTCCAGCAGTTATCAGAAACTTCTTGCCTGCTAGAATCTTATTCTCACTGAAATGTACAATCAAATTCTCAATGATATCTGCTGGCGCAAGCATTCTACCTTTGCCAACATAACCGCAAGCCAAATACCCATTGTCAGCGTCCATAATGCGATACCCATCTGCTGTGAGTTGAGCAATATTTCGCACTACCGCAACATTTTCCATCATATTGCTATTCATAGCTGGTGCTATGTAGACAGGTGCTTTGGTAGCAATCAATGTTGTTGTGATCAAATCATCTGCGATCCCATTTGCTAGCTTGCCAATGATATTTGCAGTAGCAGGTGCAACCAAGATAACTTCAGCCCATTCGGCTAAATCTATATGAGCGATTTTTTCAGAATTACGCTCTTGAAATGTGTCTGTGTATACTTCATGACGTGATAAAGCCTGAAAAGTGAGCGGCGTCACAAATTTCATTGCCGATTCACTCATGATTATCCTAACATTTGCGCCATTTTGGACAAGTTTACTCGTTAGCGCTGCCGATTTGAATACAGCGATGCCACCTGTCACACAAAGTAAAATATTCTTATTTTGTAGCAAAAGGTATCCCTCCAATAATTATGATTGAGAAAATCTGTTTCTTGATAAAAATATAAACGGCTAACGTAGAAATGAGAGGAATTTCTAGGCAAGGCATACTGAGCTATGCAAGACTCGACTGACAAAGCAGTTGGGATTTGCGCCATTACTTACTTTATATTTTTATCAAGAAACAGGATAGAACACTCAACTAATAGAATAGCCCCTACCTGCAACTCGCAAATGGGGGCATTAATCTAGAAGCATTGTGAAAAAGTCTCACGATTGTTTTGTTCAGAAATTTCCTTTTGTGTCGGAAAAAATGCGAGCGCAGCTTTTGCACCCATCTTGATGATTAATCCTTTTCAACTTCAAAAGTTAATTTATCGTTATGAATTTCTTCTAATGCAATACCCACATTCTTAAATGATTGGGGATTTTCAAGTGTTGAGTGATTGCCAGAAGCAAGCAACTGACGCGCACGTTTGGCAGCGACTGAAACAAGTGAGTATTTTGAATCTATCTTTGCTAGTAGTGAGTCAATAGACGGATATAGCATTAGTTTTCCTCCAGTATTTTTCTAAAAGTTTGTTCAACACGTTCTCGCCGGCAATGCTCTGCAATAATAATTGCTAACACCTTTTCGCTAGCGGTTTTGACATTGTCATTCACAACAACATAGTCATATAAATTCATCAATTCAATTTCTTCACGGGCAGTTCTTAACCGATCCTTGATGATTTCTTCTGTCTCTGTTCCACGATTGATGATCCGACTTTCCAATTCGGCAAGGCTTGGTGGAGCAAGGAAAATAAAGAGTCCATCCGGAAACTTCTCTCTCACTTGAACTGCACCATCAACAGTAATCTCCAAGAAGATATCTTGACCAGATTCAATTGATTGCTTTACATATTCTACAGGAGTTCCATAATAATTGCCAACAAACTCTGCATGCTCCAATAGTTCATCGTTCACAATCATTTGTTCAAATTCTTCTTTTGTCTTAAAAAAGTAGTCCACGCCATCACTTTCACCCACACGTGGTTTGCGAGAAGTAGCTGATATTGAATACTTGAATTTCAAATCTTGGTTTGAAAAAATCTCTTGTCTAAC
>JAVBKB010000097.1:0-19292 GCA_031554275.1 Caryophanales bacterium
AAGTGGTTTCGCGGTGAATATGCGACGAAGACGGATGCGAAGAATGATTTGGGCGTTCGCGTGATTATTAATGATGAAAATTGGTATGAGTATATCAAAATATTTGCGTCGTTTCTCGTAAAAGCTGGTTACAAGGGGCTACTGGTGCTGATTGATGAACTGGTTAATATCTACAAAATACCGCATGCAGTGACGAGGCAGTATAATTATGAGAAAATCTTGACGATGTACAACGATACGTTGCAAGGAAAAGCGAAGCATTTAGGGATTATTATGGGTGGAACACCCCAGTGTATCGAGGATACTCAAAAGGGTGTGTTTAGCTATGATGCGCTTAGATCACGGCTTACTGAGGGTCGGTTTGCTTCGGAAAATACACGTGATATGTTGGCGCCGATTATTAGGTTGGCACCGCTTTCGCACGAGGAATTGTATATTTTGATTGAGAAATTGACGGCAATACATGCCGGTTTGTTTAGCTATCAAACAGCGATTACGTCTGAAGATTTGATTCAGTTTATCAAGATTGAGTTTTCACGAGTTGGTGCAGAAACGCTGATTACGCCACGTGAAATCATTCGTGATTTTATTGAGTTGCTCAATATAGTCTATCAAAATCCTGAGAAAAAAGCGGCTGATATTATGAAGGGAAATTCGTTCGTTTATTCGAAGCCGTCTTTTAATGAAGAAGCGATTCATCAGTCGTTTCAGGAGTTTGAAGTCTGATGAGTGCGTTTGACCGGTTAGCACCATTTATTCAGGATTTTATTTACCGAGAGGGATGGGAGCAACTCCGCGATGTCCAGGTGGCGGCGTGCAATGTGTTACTGGATACAGACGACAATTTGCTGTTGTCGTCGGGAACGGCTAGCGGGAAGACGGAAGCTGCTTTTTTGCCGATTTTGACAAAGCTGCATCAGGAGCCAGCGCAGTCCGTTGGTGTGCTGTACATTAGTCCATTGAAGGCATTGATTAACGACCAGTTCAAGCGGCTTGAACAGTTGTTGGATGAAAGCGGCATTCCTGTGACAAAATGGCATGGAGATGCGAACAGGACCGAGAAGAATCGGTTGCTGAAACATCCACGTGGGGTTGTGCAGACGACGCCAGAGTCGCTGGAGGCAATGCTGATGCGTCGAAAGACGGATTGCATACGTTTGTTTGCTGATCTCAAGTATGTCGTTATTGATGAGGTTCATTATTTTATGACTGGTGATCGCGGAACGCAGCTGATTTGTCTGCTGGAGAGGATGCAGCGGCTGATTGGGCGAGTTCCTGTTCGGGTTGGGCTTTCAGCGACGCTTGGTGACTACGAAGAAGCGGAGCACTGGCTATGCGCAGGAACTGGGCGGCGATGCCGGACGCCTCTTTTCCATGGTCAAAAAAGAAGTCTCCGTTTGGCGATGAATTATTTTGCTGTTGGGTCGGATGACGAGAAAATGTTGGCGATAAGCGGTATTGATGCCGACATGCAGGGTGAGGTGATGGCTTCGGCGGTTTCACCCAAGAACGGGTTGCAGCTGTATTACCGATATTTGTATGCAGCGACTTTTAACAAGCGGTGTATTCTGTTTTCTAACTCCAAGGCAGAGGTTGAAATGAATATCTCCACGCTAAAGCAGATGGCGGGAAAGCAGCAGTCGAATCAGGTTTATTTGGTGCATCATGGCAATATTTCTGCTGGTTTACGGGAGTTTGCAGAGGATCAGATGAAGAATGCAGGTGAACCCGTTGTCGTTGGTGCAACGGTTACACTTGAACTAGGCATTGATTTGGGTGATTTGGAAAGAATTGTACAAACCGGGACGCCGTTTTCAGTATCTAGTTTCGTACAACGTCTGGGTCGAACTGGTCGGCGCGGTGCGCCTTCGGAAATGTGGTTTGCTTTTCGGGAGGATGTCAGCTTTACTGATGATGTATTTTACAAGTCTATTAATTGGCCGTTTTTGATGTGCATTGCCATTATCCAGTTGTATCTTGAGGAAAAATGGATTGAGCCTATTCCGCATAATTGTTTGCCTTATGGGATTCTGTTTCATCAGACGATGAGTTTTCTGGCTGCACAAGGCGAGGTGTCGCCAGCTTTTTTGGCTGAGCAAATGCTGACCTTGAGTCTATTTAAAGAGGTTTCTCAGGCGGATTATCGGCTGATGCTACAGTTCTTGATTAGCAATAATTTGATTGAGAAAACGGAGCGGAATGGTCTAATTATTGGCCAAGATGCGGAAAATATGATTAATCATTTTGATTTTTTCTCTGTTTTTGAGTCGAATACGGAATTTAGTGTCAGGCAAAAGGCAGAAGAAATTGGCACTGTGCAACAGGCTTTTCCGACTGGTGAGCGGTTTTCACTTGCTGGTAAATCATGGGAAGTTATTGATGTTGACATGAAAGGCCGAATTCTGCATGTAAAAGAGATTAGCGGAATCACATCAAACAAATGGAATAGTTACAATCAGTCGATGATTCATTCTAAGATTCTTAGAAAAATGCGTGATGTGTTGTGTCAAGATTCAATATTTAGTTATCTTGGGGAAAGTGCTGCTGAACGACTTCAAGTGATGCGCTTGACAGCACGGAAGGCGAACATCACCAGCGAGTTGGTTGTGCGAATAGATGAGTGTACGACTGCTGTTTTTCCATTTTTGGGAACGAAGGAAATGACGACTTTATCTGTTGTACTTACGAGTCTCGGTGTGGATAATCAGATTTATTGGGATCGTAATATTCCAGTGTGTATTTTTGTGAAGGGGCGTTCTGTGGGTGCCGTTCAGGTTTTGCTGGAAACACTGCGGGCTAAAACGCTTGATACAAGTGTGCTTGTGGTTCCGGAGAAGTTGGATTTGCCTGGGAAGTTTAATCGTTACGTGCCTGCTGAACTTTTGAAGAAGCAGTTTTTGGTTGATTTTATTGACGTTGATGGGTTGCGGGTACTTCTTTGATGTTGGAGGTAGCCTTTTTCTTAGGTGCATAACCAACACAATTGGCTATTTGGAACCAGAGAATCGGCGACCACAATAAACGCTTGCGTTTTAAACGAGATCAAGAACTATTCCTGAGGGTTTAGAAGAAAGATTGCTTAACTAATTGTTACTTTGATTATGTCATTTAAAAAAGAGCAGGATAGACAAGATTATTTCTTATTTAGATGTGGATGATCTTTGAAAGATTGCCAAGAAGAAAATAAACTAAAGTAATTTTATAAAAAATTGAGGTGTTAGTTATGGGAGCTTGGGGAGTTAAGTCATTAGAAAGTGATGAGGGTTTGGATTTCGAAGATGAGTTGCGCAAATTATGTGAAGGCAAAGACGTTGTAGAGCTAGGTGCTATTATCAGGGATTTAAAGGAGAACACTTGGCTTACAGATGATCCTAATGAGATTGAATTTCTTTATGACCATGTAACAATGGGGCTTGCAGAGGAATTGATTACGTTTACAGAAGAAGGGAAATTAACCTTTGAGTTCAGTGATGACAACGATGAAGAACAACAATGGGTAGTCAGTAAGATTATCTACACTCATGCAGATCTGGATTTTTTGCTGGAGCAAATAACAGATATCGTTCAGCCAAAGGGTGAAGTACACGAGACCTACGAGCTTTGGGAGGACAGTAACAGCTTTGATGAATGGAAAGCTCATGTGCAAAGCTTGATTGAAAAGCTTACGGAATACAAGAGATTACTTTAGTTTTCCGAAGTCCAATGAAAACAGGCTTCTCTGTTGCTTTACCGAACCTGAGCAACCTTTTCGTCCAGAAGTTGTGAATTGCAAGGGAATCACTACCGTGTATTCACTGCATGTGAAAGTTGTTCGATTCACAAGGATTCTTCACGAATTCACACTGCATGTACTCGTTTTGAATTATATATAAAAGAGGGATAAACAAATGAGATTAGATAAATTCTTGAAGGTATCGCGTTTGATTAAACGGCGAACAGTTGCTAAAGAAGTTGCAGATCAAGGTCGGATCAAAATCAATGACAAGGATGCCAAAGCTGGATCAGAGGTGAAGGTTGGCGATATTCTCACTGTTCGATTTGGTAATCGAACAATTAAGGCTAGCGTTGACAAAATTGTCGAGACTTCCAAGAAGGAAGATGCTGCAGAAATGTTTACAATACTTGAACAAGATGGCGTAGATGAGCTTGAATAGAGGCTTGCTGCATAATTTTTTTAGAAAGTTGACTAGAACTGCCCTTATTAGTTTAAATGATTAGGCATAATCGCAACTGATCTGATGAACCAAAACACTTAATATGGGTACCCACAGGAGGTTAACTATGGAAGAACGCAAACCGATACCCTGTCCAGAGTGCAGCCAAGAAAAATATTTTGAGGGGCTATGCTACTGGTGCAAGACCCGCAAAGAACGTGAGCGGTATCAAGGATTGACGGATGAGCAAGTGGAAACTACCGTAACCAATATCATTTCCAAAATCGAGACAATCGACAAATGGGAAAAGGTTTATAAGGATTTCAAGGGTTTACTGGCATATCGCAATATTGATACAGCGGAAATTGCGACGGCTGCATTTGCCAAAAATATTTTCTATCCTGCAACAATTTACCGCAATGCATCGGCAGATATACGTGACAAGATGATCGACTTGCTTTTGCAACCGGAATGTAAGGATGCGAATTATCTTCTTTTGTGTCTTGCGGCTTGCGGTGGTGATAAGGTGCGTGAGGTTTTCTTTGAACTTGAGAAAAACCCACTGCCTTGGCGAAAGAAACTACATGTTCCCCCTTCTGTATATGCCGAGAATGGCGGTTGGTCTTTTGATGAGCAAGGCAATGAGTTCGAATTAATCTATCAGGAGTGCTATCCCCTTCAGATAAGCTCACAAACCGAAACTGACAATGCTGTTAAAGTCGGTACTGTCCGAGAAGACAGTTGCACTATTTGCGGCTGCAGATTGGTAAATATTTTGACGATTGATGGCAATGATGATCGACTTACATTTCTAAACCTTGGCGGTAAAGTAGACATTCCTGTTTGTCCTAGCTGCGCCAGTATGTGCGAGAAAACTATTATCCGTTATACAGTTGATGGAGATAGCACAATGGAGATTATCGAACCTTTTGAAGATGAGAACTATGTGTCCGAAGAAGATCTTAACAAGCTGGCACTAAATCTGCTGACATTATCCAAAACTAAAGAACCCGTTTATTATGCCTGTGGAGTACAGGAAACTTGTACAATTGGTGGACATGCTGACTGGATTCAAGATTTTCAATATGAAATCTGCCCTGACTGTGGAAAGAAGATGAAGTTATTGTCCGCACTATCTTGGGACGAGCTGGTTGACAGTTGTGAGGGGACGCTCTACATTGAGCTTTGCACTGACTGCAAAGTTATCGTTGCTTTCCATCAGCAGACCTAGTCCAATTTCCCATTATAATCCTAATTGTCGTTAGTAAAGCGTGTTGAACAAGTCATGATGGTTTCGCAAGACTCATTTAACACGCTTCTAGTTTAACTTGTTTTGTAAAATTATTATTGCTAAAACTCTTTCTTAATCAAATAAAGTGCTGACAGATTGGTGTTCATGCACACGCACGATTGCTTGTGCAATCAAACTTGCGACTGACAGCTGTACAATTTTCGGTGAGAACTTCTCTTCTGGTAAATGAATGCTATTTGTAACGACTAATTCCTTGATCACGGAGTTGTTGATTCTTTCGATTGCAGGTCCAGAAAGCACTGGATGTGTGCAACAAGCATACACTTCAGTCGCTCCATTTTCTAATAAGGCATTTGCAGCAATGGAGATGGTTCCTGCTGTATCAATCATGTCATCTATTAATATACAAGTTTTGCCTTCGACATAACCCACAATATTCATCACTTCTGCAACATTTGGACGAGGTCGGCGCTTATCAATTATCGCAATTGGTGCTTTCAAACGATCTGCCATTTTCCGTGCACGCGTCACACCACCATGATCTGGGGATACAATCACAATGTCTTCAAAATTCTTTTCTTTGAAATATCTAGAAAGGATTGGTTCAGCAACTAGATGATCTATCGGAATATCGAAGAAACCTTGAATTTGTGTGGCATGTAAGTCTAGCGCAATCACTCGACTAACACCAGCAACCTCTAGAAGATTAGCAACCAATTTCGCTGTTATAGGCTCTCTAGAACGCGCCTTGCGATCCTGACGAGCATACCCATAGTATGGCATTACGACAGAAATTGTTTTGGCTGACGCTCTTTTCAAGGCATCTACCATGATTAACAACTGCATTAAATGCTCATTGACTGGCTGACTTGTTGGTTGAATAACGAAAACATCACAACCTCGAATACTTTCTTCGATATTGATATGACTTTCACCATCACTAAACTGTGATACAGAGCATTTCCCAAGCGGAACTCCTATTGCCTCCGCAATCTCCTGTGCCAGTTTCGGATTCGAATTTAACGAGAATATTTTCAAATGTGGATCTGCATACTTTTCCATATATTTCTCCCCCCATGAATACCTTTGCAATTAACGGAGCTTCTTTGCATAGCCCTCTTTATCTACCTGTTGTGCTCTTGCGATCGATAATGCGTCTTCTGGTACATCTTTTGTAATCGTTGACCCTGCTGCAACAATCGAATTCTTACCGACTGTGACTGGTGCAACTAGATTGGTATTACAGCCTATAAAAGCACCATCTTCTATCGTAGTCAGATGCTTATTCTTTCCATCATAATTCACGGTAATTTTACCACATCCGACATTCAAATCACTACCCATAACCGTATCACCAATGTAACTAAGGTGTGAAACTTTTGAATCGTTTTCAATGGTTGATTTCTTCACTTCAACAAAGTTACCAATTTTGACGTTTTCCTTCAGGTTTGATCCAGGTCTAATGTGGGCAAATGGACCAATTTGTGTATTTGCACCAACACTGCTTTCAAACAGCACTGACTGTCTAATTACACAGGTGTTTGCTACCTGGCAATCACTTATCTCAGTATGAGGACCGATCACACAATCCTCACCGATTGTTGTAGTGCCAGAAAGGATTGTTCCTGGTTTAATGACTGTATCTCGTCCAATTTCAACACCCATGCCAATGTAAGTGTTAGTAGGATCAGGAATGCTAACACCCTTTCTCATATGCATTTCATTGACTCTCATCTGCATCAATTTCTCAGCCTGAGCCAATTGTACTCGGTCATTTACGCCCAAGGTCTCATCAAAATCTGGAGTGCAAAATGCTGATACTACTTGATTGTCATTTCGCAAAATCTCAATGACATCTGTCAAATAATATTCTTGTTGAGCATTGTTATTACCAACCTTCTTCAAAGTTTCAAATAACAATTGATTATCAAAACAATACGTTCCAGTGTTTACTTCTTGAACAAGTGTCTCTTGTTCGTTGCAATCCTTCTGTTCTACAATCTTTTCAATTGCGCCACTAGAGTCACGAATGATTCTGCCATAACCAAATGGAATTGGAGCAATTGCAGTCAGAATTGTTGCCTTTGACCGTGCTTCTATATGCGCTTGGATTAGCTGCTCTAGGGTTTCTTTTCTAATTAAAGGGGTATCACCACAAATAACAACAGTAACCCCTTCCTTATCGCCTAGAACCGCTTCTGCTTGCGTCACAGCGTGTCCAGTGCCAAGCTGTTCATCTTGAACCACATATGCGCTTTTGTCACCCAGACGTTTCCTCACATCTTCTGAACCATGCCCGACAATGGTGATCACTTCCATCATGTCTAATGATCGAATATTGTCAACTACATGCTCCACCATTGGTTTGCCACATACCGGATGCAGCACTTTATACAATTTAGATTGCATCCTTGTCCCTTGTCCAGCCGCCAAAATGATTGCAAATTTATTCATATATCCTCCAAATAGTTCTATTCAAAGTTGATTTTTATAAAAATGACCTAAACATGATGATATCGTATTTACTACCTATGTTCAATACAGATTTGCCTTCGATGCGACAAATTTTTTTTGCGCAAGTTTTGATAAAAATTTCCCCAGACTTCAAATGTTGAAATCACAACTATTTCAATATTTGTTCATGCTTAATCAAACCGATTTCCAAGCATTCTTACTGAAAAAATCTGTTCACAGAATCCCATTAATCCGTTGCATATCCGTTGCATCCTGGCCTCATGCTCTACAATACCGAAAACAGTTGGCCCGCTTCCACTCATTAGTACAGCATCGGCGCCAAACTTCTTCATCTGCTCTTTAATATGCATGACCTCTGGGTACATCTCAAAGGTAACACTCTCCAAGACATTCCCCATCATTGCACACATTTGATCGTAATCTTGCATGTTGATCGCTGAAACCATTCCCCTGATATCAGGGTGCTTTATTCGATCTAACTTCAGATTTCGATATACGTCCGCGGTCGAAACGCCCATTCTCGGTTTTGCAAGAACCACCCAGCAATTCGGAGGTGCAACAATCTGCTCAATCTTCTCTCCGCGGCCAGTTGCAAGCGCTGTCCCTCCGTATACACAGAATGATACATCGGATCCGATTTCAGCGCCGAGCTCAGCAAGTGTGTCAAGGCTTAATCCTAAATCCCAAATTCGATTCAGTAGCCTTAAAGTTGCTGCCGCATCACTGCTGCCACCAGCTAATCCCGCTGCAACGGGGATTATTTTCTCGATATTTATTTCAACACCAGCTTTGACGTTAAATCTCTTTTTCAAGAGATTTGCCGCTTGATAAGCAAGATTCCTACTATCACTTGGGATGAAACGACTATCTGTTCTCACAAGTATTTCAGGCGCACACAATTCTCTAACCTCAATCCGATCAGAGAGATCTATTGTAGTCATAACCATTTCTACTTCATGGTAACCATCATCTCTTTTGCTAAGCACATCTAGTGCTAAATTGATTTTAGCGGGTGCTTTCTCGATATACACTTTATTCACCAACTTTATCTAAGTAACAATTTCGTTAGTTCTTATTCTACAATTTTTTTATCTGTATAGCCATCGTTTTAAACAAATTGAATTTGAAGTTTTGTTCAACAAGCTTCCTCAGATTCCACCTGCTGAAAAGTACCTTTCATTTGGCAAACAGTTCTACTGCAAAACCGTTGTAGATTTCTGCAACTGAACTATTTACACAAAAAAACCATGGGTGGATCACCCATGGATTCAGTCGCATTTATTTACATCAGCATGATGCTTTGATTACTTAGTTAGAATATGTCCTTGTTACTGCTAGCCAATTGGTGCTGTGCTTTCTCGATTGCTAATTTCACCATGTTTCCGGCGTCTTTAGCGCGGATTCCGCCCCAACCATCCTTTTGTACTACATCCCAAAAACCTAATTCCTTTGCAAGCTCTTCTTTAAAGTCGTCCGTCATGATCCCACGTCTTCTACTCAAAGTGAACAGCTCCTTTCATCAATAATGCGACTGCGTTAGTATTTGGAGAAGGCAGGGGAAGTATGCTTGATTAGAAACTCTTTTGTATATACAAAAGGTAGCACCATGTTGTGCTACCCACAATTACAACTAATTTTCATCACGCCAGATTTTCGATCGGCTCTTCTTCAAAAATGAGCTTGACCGTTTCAGTTAGGACATCTGCATAACTGTAAGAAACTCTTTCAAAAGATTCTCCATCTCTGGTTAACTTGACAATAAATACCGATGGATACGTTTCAGCTAATACTCCAGAACGTTCGATTAACTTCTTTCTACCACCATTGGCTTGCAAAAGCATCTTCTTTCCAATCTGAAGTTCCAAATCCTTTTTAATTTCAGATAATCTTTTTGCCAACGTACTCCACCTCACTTGTCGAAAATTATACCAAAAATCGCTCATTTGGTCAATACAAAATTATAAATTATATCAACTTCAATTTTATATTGTCAACTGTTTTCTCTTGGTTTTAACAAATTTATTTTGTCCAAATTCTGGCGAGTTATCCACCATTGCTATGATGCTTCACTATTTCCGATATTTTTTTTTGCTGCCAAGCCTTCAATACTCTTGATTTTCATTAGACTTGAGAGTAAATTGTCACAATACTTTTTGTCATGCGGGGCCAAAATACATAGTGGAAAAACCACCACAAATCAGCCACAATTTCTTTTTGCAAGAATCAGGATAAGGAAACATTTAAGAACCGTTTCAGAACTCCAGAATGAAACATTGATATCACAGATCGGAAATTCCGGCCTTTCCATTCCCAATTTATTCTGATTACCGATTAAAATAGTTAATGATTTGTCCGGAAATTTTTCATCTCGCGCGGCAAAAAATGCTTAAATATCTAGATATTTAAGCACTTTTTTAACAAAGCGAGATGGAAAATTTCCACAAAACATTCGTATCTTAATCGGTAATCAGGATTAATAGGCAAAATAGGATAAGTTATTATGTATGATTGCACGAAAAAAATCAATGAAATTCAAAGAATTCATTGATTGTAATTACGCTTCCTTGTCAATCTCTGGCTTCTGCCCGCTATACGGCATCCCAATTCTGAGTACACCCTTTGTTTCGATGCCGCCTAGACCCTTCTCACCAGTAAGCGTATTCCGAAGCACATCCCACACATTCACGCGGTCCATAAATGGGGTGAAACTGATTTTCGCAACAATATAAACTGGATCAAGAGCATGGATGTTCACACGCGAGGGTGAACTTGCAAAATTTGCACCTGCATGGATTAATGATTCGAAATGCGACTGGCAAGCGCCTGCGAAGATTACCAATTGATCTAGATGATTGATTTTCTTCCTCGCTTCTTGAACTGTCTGCACAAATTCTCGCGAATGGCGATAGGCGCTGATATCATGAATGTCTCCTTTTGTCTTTGTATAGGCGTCATGTCCAGTGATAACAAGGATATCTGGCCGGTAATGTTCAATGAGTTTACCCACTTGTTGTGGCATATCTTTCTCGTGACAATGTGCACCAAAGACTGGCACATTCATTTTCTTGTAAAGCATTAAACACTTCTGAAGATAATTTCGATCACCGTCTAAATGAAGCACCCTGCCAGGCACGTGAAAGTAATCATTGTTTACTCGATAGCCATCCGTTGCTTCATATTCTTTCTTTTGACGCAAACGCTCTCGTTCTTGTGAAAACAGATGATTTGATTGGTTAATCTTTTGCATCGTTTGCTGCACCTGAGTCATTTGCTCTGGTTGGTCAATTACTTTTAAATCCATCACAGGAGCATCTGCCACTAAGCGGATATCCTCACCATGAAGAATTGCTATTCCGTTTTTTACATCCACCACTCGAAAAAAAACATCACAGTCATATGAATTTCTGCCTACGATGTCGTTCACTTGGATCATGCTGCTCACTCCGATAAAGAGCCCTTCTTTAAGCATTCAACTGCAACGCAACACTTAGGGAACTCTATGCTAATAATTTATGCGGTAAATGAGCTAGTGCTATTTTTTCAAAAAAAATGGGTGCTTTTGCACCGAAAAAAACAAATCAATCTAATTATTTTTGATCTACAAATTTGATTCTGCAAAATCTTCATTCGCCAAAGAAACTAACCGCTTCGGCTAAGTCCGACTATTTAAGAACCAAAGCTGTTTCACCTCAGTTCAGTCTCTACTACGAATTTTCATTTACCGAAGACTTTGTACAATGCATTTGCAAGCGCTCCGAATTCAGTAATCGACAGGGTTTCTCCCCGTCTAGTTGGATCAATTCGACATTCATTGAGACAGTTCACAATTTGATCTCTACATGATTTACCCTCTGGTAATCCATTCAACAGATTATTCAAAATGGTCTTGCGTCTTTGCGCGAAGCAGGTTCTTGTAATTGTGAAAAAAAACGTTTCGTCCTCCACCTGAACAGGTGGCGCCTTTCTTTTGATCAGATGAATTACTGCTGAATCAACATTTGGCTGAGGCATAAACACTGTATGCGGCACAGTCATCACTACTTCCGCTTCTGTATAGAATTGTACAGCGATCGACAATGAACCATATTCTTTTGATCCTGGCTTGGCTGCCATTCTTGCAGCAACTTCCTTCTGTAGCATCATTGTATAGCTCTCGATTGGTAGCTGTGATTCCAACAGATGCATAATAATTGGCGTCGTCACATAATAGGGCAAATTAGCAACCACATGGATACTTTCCACATCTTGCAAATGCTTCGCAATTGCATCAGCGACATCTGCTTTTAACACATCATCATGAATAACCGTAACATTCGGGTAGGGTGCCAACGTCTCACTTAGGATGGGTAGTAAGCGTTGATCAATCTCAAAGGCAAGCACAGTCTTTGCTGTACGAGCAATTTGTTCTGTTAATGCGCCAATACCTGGACCAACTTCAATTACACCACTTGTATCCGTTATGCCAGAATGCGCAACAATATTACGTAAAATATTCGTATCAATCAGGAAATTCTGTCCCAAGCTCTTCTTGAATGAGAATCCAAATTTCTCAAGGATGGCTTTCGTTCTAATGGGGGTTGCGATATCTTTTTCCATAATGCACTCATTTCATTTGTTTTTCACTGCCTTGAATGATGCATTGCTGCATCGATGTAAGGATAGCTTATTGCTTTCGAGTACCTCTATTATCACGGCTAGTTCTGCTTATAACTGTTTCACCGCTTCTTGAAACTCTTCTAACGTTATCCCGAATTTCATCAATCTGTGATGTAATTGCTTCGCATTTGCATAACCAATTCTTAGCGCAACTCCAAGTCGTTCCCGCTTTTCCTTAGCACCTGCTCCTGCAGTAAGACCCAAAAGGTGCAAATCTGCAAATGTAATCAATTCCACCGGCTCTGCTTGCATTTGCTGTGCTTCTTGCAATGCCGAACGAATATCAATTGATGAGGCATGTTCCACACCCAATCCTTTACCCGACTTCGCAATTGCTTGTTGCTTTGGTAAGAAGGCATGCTTACATCCAGGCACTTGGCTGCTAATGGTATGACGAATCTTGTCGCCAGGATAATCCGGATCTGTGAAAATAATTACGCCTCGCTTCTCTTGAGCGTGCCTAATTTGTTCAATGATAGCGTCATTCACTGCAGACCCGTTGGTTTCGATGGTGTCTGCATTCATTGCTCGTTTAATTGCAACTGTATCATCTTTACCTTCAACAACAATAATCTCTTGTATTTTCATTTCTTCAACCTTTTCTTTAACTCCCTAATGAATGCAAACTCCGTCATTTTATAAAAATAGGAAATTATCGCAAACTCTTTCTTTTCTAATTGATCATCAGGATTAATTGTATCCGTCCATCTCTTGAATGGCGGCATAATAGAGTGCTGTGATAAATTTTCTAATATTAATTTGTGAGTGCAACTGGCTTTCAGTTACCTTTTCTTCAAGCTCCATCATCTTAACACGCACTTGATTGTAGTCAAAGAAACTTGTTGCATATTTCTCGAATTTAGGGTGGGTGTAATCTGTTAGCCCAATTGCAGCGATATTTGTTATAGCTTGCTGAATGGCTCTTCGAATTCTTTGCTCACCAGCTTTAACCTCTTTGGTGACTTCTTCTGGAGTTGCTCCCTCCGTAAGTCGCTTTCTGGCAATGGATTCGTAAAGCTGTTTCAATTGCGGCAACCCTTTCTCCCCATTTTGCGCTTCTATATAAAAGAAATAAATGATGTCCAGAATGTCTTTCTTGCCACTTTCCGCTATAATTCCTAGATCCAACAGAAGCTTTTTTGCTGACTCAATAATTGGTGCATTATATGTTTTCGCATTTAGCTCTTGTGGTTCATGAAGCGTTTTGATCAATCCCAGAGACTTTTGCATATCACAGATCGCTCGCTCGAACACCAAATTATTGATCGTTTTTTTGATGATGCTGACAACCTCAAGTCGATTGATCGGCTTCATGATATAGTATTCGATTCCTAACTCATATGCCTTACCAATCATATCTTTACTCTCGACTTGTGAAATCATAATAATTTTGCCAGAGAAATGTGAAGAAATCTCTTTAATAGTATCAATCCCACTTCGATTGGGCATCAGTAAATCGATGAGAATAATATCTATTTCTTGTTGCTTTAGTACATCTACATATACTTCAGAACCATCATCCGCTTCTCCTGCAATTATTCCAAGCCCTTCTTCTCGAATAATATCAGAGAGCATCACTCTAATTGATGCTGAATCATCTACTATAAAGAACCTCATCCAAACACTCCTCGTCTTCCTACCAATTCCACAGAAATTATCATTTTGCTATACTTTGTACCGGTAGTGTCATGGTAAAAGTCATCTTAAATGGCAGTTTCGAATCAACAAGTACAATTTCACCATCTAGTGTCTCGACAACATTTTTCACATGATACAAACCAATACCATTCGAAGCATTGCCTAAAGCATCATATTTCGTTGTAAATCCTGGTTCAAAAAGCACTGTTTTGTTTTTCGTTGAAATCCCTGGTCCAGTATCAGAGATTTCGATTATCACTTTGTCTTGCTCTCTTCTTACAAGGAGATCAACTTGCCCTCGGAGCTTTATCGCTTCAACTGCATTGGATACAACATTATTAATAAGTGATGCCAACCGGAATGCGTGATAAGGTGGGTGTTGATCGCAAATCCTAGGGCTAAAGTGTATTTCCTTGTTTAAAAGCTCACTATATCGACGATTTGATGTAATAATCACATCAATAATTTCCTGTATACTCATGAAGTCATCAAAATCTTCTTTTTCCATCAATTTATTAAGTCCTGCATAAATTCGCTGCGTGTCCTTCTTAATTTCATGGATCTCGCCAGTTAGTCTCAATGCTTTCTTTGACAACTTTGTAAGCTTTAACTCCTCTAATTCTTGATGTAAATTATAACATTCACTTGTGATTTCTTCAGCATCTTTTGACGTTTTGTTCAGCTGTACCATTTCTACATATAAGTTCGAAACCATCATTAATACTTCTTCACTGCGTTTGCGATTCTCCAGTTGGGCAATCCTTGTTTCTCGTAGGATAAAAATATTGAAAAAACCCAACACAAAGAATGTGCGAATAATCGCAATACCACCAATTGTCAGAAAGGTATCTCCAGTAATCGGCATATCCTTAAAGCCACTTCTCACAAATATTTCAGCAAAACTCGCTGCAATTTCAGTAATTGTCCCTAATATCCCAATAATAAAAGGACGTTCTATGTAGGATCCTATTTTTAACAAATAGAAAAGTGATGCAAATACTAGATAGTAGAAAAAAGCCGGCACATTAAGAGCAACTGCATCGTGCCAAATAAATTCAGGTATGGTCAGTGTATAGAGAATGTCCCGAAATAACACGACTGTTGTCCCGACTATAATTCCAGAAACAATGGGATTAATTCTTCTTGCCCACAATAGAAAGAAGAAGAAAACGGGTGTTCCAAGGCTTACTCGCAAGTCACCCTGGAGGGGATAGAACTTCAATTCCCCGGCAATTGGAACTGCGATCGCCATTACAACATAAATTAACATTTTATCTCGCATGCTTTTTTGGCACCTCAAAGCTAGTTTCGTAATTATCCTAATTGTCGTTAGAAATGCAATTAGGATTAGTTTTGAATAATTTCTGTTCGTTCAATAATACTACCTATACATTATACGAGATAAGTTAGGAGAACGAAATATTGTGACAACATTATGTACTTTCACGAGGATATCGTCTTATTGTGTAACATCCTGTAGGTCGCTGTTAGGATGAGGGTGTACTTATAAATAGTTTCAAGGAGGAAATTTCATGTTAAAAGATTTCGTTGTCGAAAATCAGACGCTGGCTATGTGGCTTGAATTTGCTATCGTTCTGATTTGCATCTTCTTTGGCGCACGCATGGGCGGTGTCGGTCTTGGTGTAATGGGGGGTGTCGGAGTAGCAATATTTACATTTATCTTTGGTATTAATCCAGTTAAGGATGCCGTTAATAACCCATTCGGACACATTCCATTAGACGTTCTCATCATCATTCTAGCTGTAATCATTGCAGCTGCTACGTTGGAAGCATCTGGAGGAATGAACTACTTAATTCACATAGCAGAGAAGATGTTACGAAAGAATCCGAAGATGATTACTTTTGTAGCACCACTGGTTACTTATTTGTTCACATTCCTTGCAGGTACTGGACATGTTGCTTACGCTCTACTTCCAGTTATATCGGAGGTATCTCGCGAGGCAGGGGTTCGACCAGAAAGACCATTATCAATAGCCGTTATTGCATCACAGCAGGCAATTACAGCGAGTCCTATCTCTGCTGCTACCGCCGCTATGTTGACAATCCTAACCGATATCACATTAACAGACATTTTACTAATCTGTATTCCTTCAACACTAATTGGGGTAATGACCGCTGCGTTTGTTGTTAGTAAAATGGGTAAAGAATTACCAGATGACCCTGAATATCTAAAGCGTATGGAGGAAGGTCTTGCACCTTTACAAAAAGCAAAGCAAGCATACAAGCCAACACCTGGTGCTAAGCTTTCAGTTTGGTTGTTCTTATTGGGTGCCTTTGCAGTTGTTATTCTTGGTAGAATCAGTGAGTTGCGCCCTAGTTTTGAAAAGGTTGAAACAAAGATTGACGCTGCTACGAGTGTTGCGACCATTACCAAAACAATTGAGCCTTTATCAATGCCAATGACAATTATTCTTGTCATGCTCATTGTATCTGCATTAATGATTATATTCTGCCGTACAAATGTGGCGAAAATCGCCAGCGGAGAAGTATTTAAAGCTGGGATGATTGCAGTTGTAGCGATTATGGGGATTGCCTGGATGGGTAACCTATTCTTTGCTGCAAACAAAACTTTTATCGAATCAAACTTAAAGAATATAGTGAATGATCATACTTGGTTGTTTGCAGTTGCATTGTTTATCCTATCAGTTCTAGTTTACAGTCAAGGAGCTGCCACAAAGACATTAATGCCTGTTGGAGCTAGCTTAGGTCTTTCATCAGGACTCTTAGTAGGAATGTTCCCAGCAGTTAACGGTTACTTCTTCTTCCCGAACTATCCTACTGTTGTTGCAGCAATCAACTTCGATAGAACAGGCACAACACGAGTCGGTAAGTACATGCTCAATCACAGCTTTATGATTCCAGGTTTGGTTTCTACCATCATTGCAGTTGCAATTGGTATGATTATTGGACCGATGATCATTAACTAATCCCCCCCTCATAATCAGGTTGAAATATTCGACCTGATTATGTTTACTTTAACAATGTTTTTTACTACTAGTGACTTATTCGCTTATCATGAAAAATAAAATTCGAAAGCAATGTTCGTTTGATATAATATGTTTATACTTTTTTTAGGAGGAAAAATAAAAGATGACAGAAAAATTCAGAATTGAAAAAGATTTTCTTGGTGAAAAGCAAGTGCCGGCTGATGCTTACTATGGTGTACAAACCATTCGAGCAATTGAAAACTTTCCGATTACAGGTTATCGCATTGATGAATCGTTGATCGTTGCGATGGCAACTGTTAAGAAAGCATCTGCTCGTGCAAATAGTGAAATTGGTCAATTAGATGACAGGATTGCTAAAGCAATAATGGAAGCATCTGACGAAGTAATCTCAGGCAAGCTGCATGACCAATTTATTGTAGACCCGATCCAAGGCGGAGCAGGCACTTCAATAAATATGAATACAAATGAGGTAATTGCAAACCGTGCACTAGAAATACTTGGCGAGGAAAAAGGTAGTTATAAGGTAATTAGCCCTAACTCTCATGTGAATATGGCTCAATCTACTAACGACGCTTTTCCAACGGCCATTCACTTATCAACGCTTTCAAGATTAGAAGAGCTATTGAAAGTGATGGATCGTTTGCATGGAGAATTCATCAACAAGTCTGTTGAATTTGATGACATTATCAAGATGGGTAGAACGCATTTGCAAGACGCAGTACCAATTCGATTAGGTCAAGAGTTCAAAGCTTATGCTGATGTATTAAAAAGAGACATCTTCAGAATCTCAAATGCCCGTGACCATTTGTTTGATGTGAATATGGGAGCAACAGCAGTGGGTACCGGTCTGAATGCTGAAGAAGAGTATATTAAGAAAGCAGTTAAATATCTTGCTGATTATACAAAAATGCCGATTACAGGCTGTAGCAACCTTGTAGATGGCACTCAAAACACAGATTGCTATGTAGAAGTTTCTGGTGTGCTTAAGACTTGTATGTTGAACATGTCCAAAGTGGCGAATGACCTTCGCATGATGGCTTCTGGCCCTCGCTGTGGACTTGCTGAAATCAATTTACCTGCTCGTCAACCAGGCTCCTCAATTATGCCAGGCAAGGTCAATCCTGTAATGGCTGAAGTGCTTAATCAAACCGCATTCCAGGTAGTTGGTAATGACTTGACCATTAGTATGGCTTCTGAAGCTGGTCAGTTTGAACTAAATGTTATGGAACCAGTCATTGTTTTTAACATTTTACAATCAATCAAAATCATGACTAATGTCTTCAATGTCTTCAATGAGCTTTGCTTAAAGGGCATTACTGCTAATAAAGAGCGCTTGGAAGACTACGTCAACAACAGTGTTGGCATTATCACAGCTATCAATCCACATGTTGGGTATGAAGCAGCTGCAAACATTGCACGAGATGCAGTCAGTAGCGGCCAACCCGTTAGAGACCTTGTTATTGAAAGAGGCCTGTTAACAGCAGCTGATCTTGATATCATCTTGAATGCACATGAAATGACACACCCAGGTATTGCTGGGAAGGAATTATTAAAAAGCAAATAATAGTTGAATACCCCCTATAAGGACTGCCATCAATAGATGGTGGTCCTTCTTTGTTTGATCAATTTCCGATCACATAGCAACTCTTCGGAAGAACAAAAAAAACGCTAACCAATTTGCGGCAACTTCTGATGCCTCAATTTGGTTAGCGTATTCTTATCATGTATACAACTTAGTACACAGTTATTGTTACGTTTTTTCTTCCCCATTTGTTACAAGCTGCGAGCGTTGGCAAGAAAATATCAATTCTATTTCCTTTTATTGCGCCACCAGTGTCTAGTGCAGTTGCATATCCATAACCTTCCACATAAACCTTTGTTCCAAGTGGAATGATTCTTGGATCAACTGCAATAACTTTAACATTCACATCTTTACTTAAATCAAACCCAGTCGCAGTATGTATACCGCTTCCGCCGTCGTTAAGTGTATACGCAGTGGCTTCTACCGTGAAGCTTCTTTTACCACCTGATGGAGCTCCCTTAGCACTTACGCTAGCCTTACTTGCTACACTAACTACCGGTTCTGGCGCCTTTGTACCTACTAGTACGACTTTATCTACTGGTGCTAGTGTTGTCACTTGATTAATC
>JAVBKB010000066.1:0-20037 GCA_031554275.1 Caryophanales bacterium
ACTACAATTTTTAAAAATGGAGGTTGCGCAAAATGAAGAGGAATTGGAAGATGATGGCGATATTTGTACTAGGTACTTCAACAATTATTGGGACTGTTGATGTGAGCGCAGCAAATTCTATTAATGCTGACAAGGCCAAACAAATTTCTTTGGCCAAAGCTGGTGGTGGGTTTGTTGTTAAAGTGGAAAAGGATTATGAAAAAGGGGTACGAGTGTACGAGATTGACATCCTGAATGGTACAACAAAGTATGATATAACAGTTCAAGAAAGCAATGGAGCGATTCTGAAGTTTGAAACTGAATACAGACAAACAGCGGAAACGCCCGTAGCAGGTAATCCGACATCAATTTCAGCAGAAGCAGCCAAACAAATTGCCCTGACCAAAGCTGGTGGTGGAACAGTGACTAGATTTGAAACGGATATTGAAAATGGCATACAAGTGTACGAAATAGAAATCTTGAATGGCATGACAGAATACGATGTAACGGTTCAGATAAGCAATGGAGCGATTTTAAAATTTGAAACAGAAAACAGGCAGGTAGTTGAACCACCAGCACCAACTACGAATCCAGAACCAAGTACGCCAACACCAAGTACGAATCCAGAGCCAAGTACGCCAACACCATCAATTACAACAGTATCTGCGAAACAAATTGCCTTGACCAAAACAGGTGGAGGAACGATCACAAAATTTGAAACAGACACTGAAAATGGTATAAAGGTGTATGTAGTTGAGATCTTAAATGGCTCAACCGAATACGATGTTACTGTTCAGACAAGTAATGGAGCGATTCTGAAATTTGAATCTGAAAAAAAACAAACTGCAGTGTCGCCAGCAACAACAACTACAAATCCAGCCCAAATTACAACAGAATCTGCGAAGCAAATCGCCCTGTCCAAAACAGGTGGAGGCACAGTCACAAAATTTGAAACGGACACTGAAAATGGTGTAAAAGTGTATGAAGTAGAAATCCTAAATGGCTCAACCGAATATGATGTTACAGTCCAAGCAAGCAATGGAGCGATTCTGAAATTCGAATCTGAAAAAAAACAAAGTTCAACAGCAACTGCTGGTAATGGAAAAAAGAATAGTGAAACAGCTAAAAAAAGCAACACTTCTGAGCAAAAACAAAATTCATCCCCACCAGTAGCGGATAGTAAAACAAACAAAAAACAGGCAAGTAATGATAGAGATGACGACGATGATAGAGATGACGACGATGACAGAGATGATGACAGAGATAATGATTAATATTGTAAGCGAGCAAGCTGTTAAGAAGAAATTTCTTAGCAGCTTTTCGCATGACTATGTTTTGTGAATTATTTGAATAACCGCATATGTACAATAATTGTGCTCTTGACAAACAAAAACTACAAATGTAGAATTTATAAAAATAGTGTTTTGAAAACTGTAGGAGGCTCTAACAATGCCAATGAAAAAGATTCCAGATGCTGAGTTTGAAGTAATGAAGATTATATGGAACAATGAACCCCCGATAACTACAAATCAAATTATTCAACAATTGGACAATGATAAGTCATGGAAGCAACAAACTGTTTTAACGCTTTTGGTAAGATTGGTTGAAAAAGGATTTCTTTCAAGTGAAAAAAAAGGTAAAGAAAGAAGCTACAGTCCAATTATTTCTAAAAAGGAATACTTAGAATTTGAAACAGGTGGATTTATAAATAAATTTTATAAAAATTCTCTTACCAGTTTACTCAATACATTTTACGAGGGACAAAAACTTTCGGAAAAGGATGTTCAAGAGCTTAAAAAATGGTTTCAAGATAAGAGGTGATAATTTTGGAGAAGTTCATCCTAGAACTATTTGAAAACACTTTCATCATGTCGTTGATCATTGTAGTGCTTTATTTGCTCACTGCCGTTTTTTCAGAAAAATTTTCAGCAAAATGGCGGTATTATGTCTGGTTGATCGTTGTGATAGGTTTGATTATTCCGGTTCGCCATGAAATGGAATCGGCAGCCTTTAACATCAGTCATATTTTCGATGTATTCCGAGATTCTCAAAATGGTGCCAACAATGTAGTGGGAGCACTAAAAAATCCGAATATCGTTTCAGCCACTTCAGCTACCAGTAATAGCCTGTCAATGCTGACTGTTGTCACAATAATTTGGCTAATTGGTATTGTCGTTTCGATTGCCTACCTTTGGCTTAAGCATAGAAGGTTTAACAAAATGGTGAACCGTTGGAGCCAATCAGTTGAAGATGCCGAAATTGTGGAAATGCTTTTGAAAGTTCAGAATACTTTAGATATCTCAGCAAAAATTACCCTAAAAACATGCTCGTGCATCACTACTCCAATGCTAATCGGTCTGATTCAACCTGTTATTTTGTTGCCGAATTATAAGATACCAGAAGATGAGTTACAGTTTATTTTTAAACACGAACTTACCCATTTTAAGAGAAAGGACTTGTGGTTTAGATGTTTAACACTAGCCGCTGTCATAATAAATTGGTTTAATCCTTTTGTCTATTTAATGGCAAGAATTATTAATACAGAGTGCGAGGCATCATGTGATGAATTAGTGTTAAAGGATTGTGAATCAAAGCATAGAAGACTCTATGGGGAAACAATCATCGGTTTGGCGAAAAAACAGTCAAAAGTAAAAACTAGCCTATCAACACAGTTTTATGGTGGTAAGCATGCGATCAAGAAAAGATTGTTCTCAATTCTGGATACGAGCAAGAAGAAAAAATGGCTTGCTAGTCTTTGTCTACTCCTGATTTTTATGGCAACAATCGGTTCAGGTGCTTTTTTAGTAAACGCAAGTCAGCGTGCCATTACGGCAGATACTGCCAAATCAATTGCTCTAACTAGAACAAATGGCGGACAAATAGAAACACTTGAGTTAGATCAAACTGCTGGTAAAAATGTATATGAAATTGAAGTAGTGAATGGTACAAAGAAGTACAAAATGGATGTTGATGGTAGCACGGGTGCTGTAATGAATTTTATGGAAAAATCAACGCCTATTGAAAGTGTGCCATTTATTGATGAGCAAAACACTGTTCAGGGCATTGATACAACCGGTGCTCAAGATGATGCAACCATTACTCCAGATGCTGCTCCAAACGCAACTGATCAACCAACACAGAGTAATGGTGGAAAAATTCCACCGCCGAGTTCAAACAATGACCTAGACGATGATAACGATAGCGACGATGATAATGACGACTCAGATGATCAGGATGAGGCGGCGGATGATGATTTTGATGATGAGGACAGATAAATCTACTATGGCGAGTGTGCTAGTCACCGGACAACTGTATATCGTGATGACTCAGCAGAAACGAAGGTACATAGAAAGCAGACTACCATTCGCCAGGGTCTTTTCCTCATTATAAAAGTTCAAGCAGAGAAAATTCCTAGAACATTCGTGTGGCTTCAACAGCCCTTTGCCAACCAGCATAATGCTCTGCGCGTTCCTCGACATCCGTATTCGGTTGAAATCTTGCGCCAACATTTTGCAGCTTACTGATCTCGTCTAGGTCACACCACATTCCAACTGCTAAACCAGCTAGCAGCGCCGCACCAAGTGCTGTCGCCTCTTGATTATTGGCAACTTTAATTGGAAAACCCAAAATATCACTTTGATGTTGGCACTGGAGCGCGTTTGGTAGAAGTATCCAGAAGCCATTGGAATATATGCTTGATAAGGCAGCCACAGATGGGTTTACTGTAAAGAATGTCGATGGTTTTGCGGGTCACATCAAGTTTGGACAGAGAAAAGAACTTATAGGTGTGCTAGGACATGTTGATGTAGTCCCTGAGGGTGCTGGTTGGGATTCTGATCCATATGGAGCGGAAATACGCGATGGGAAGATCTACGCACGTGGGGTTGATGACAAGGGTCAGCAACATTCATTGTATACTTAGAACTTAGCGTCATCACCGAACATAGGAAATGCAGCCCCACTGTTAACTAAGTCTGTCACTGTTCCTATCGGGAAGAACCCAACATCTTCTTAAAACATAGCTGACTATTCAATGTAGCCCTTTCGATCATTGACTGTTACTCCCATAATAATATCCTTTTGAATTTCGATGTCAATCCAGAAATCAGTTCGGCTTAACGCACCACACACGATTGTTTAGTGCTTGTAACAAAAAAGAGTGAGCCGAAAGCGGATTTTCATCCACTTCCGACGCACCCTATTCTTTTATGGTCGACTCATATTGAAGACAATTGCCTAATCCTACGAACGATCTTCTGAACTACAATCAATTCTCCGTTGGATCAATTTCGAAATTGAATTACTGAGCAGCCACAGCTTTATTAAATGCGGCAGATTTTTTAAATATCGCGCCTACTATAATCAATATACTCACCAGAATGATTCCCACCAATACAATGATTGAACCGCTTAAGTGAGTGCCGTTGTCAAAGAATAATAGATCTCTTAACCCATCGACTAGGAAACGCATTGGCAGCCAAGGATAAATCCAATTTTGATAAAAATTCGGCATAAATTCAGGTGCTAAGGCCAGAAGTGGTCCTCCGAAGAACATCAGTAAGGCGAAGATTCCGACTCCAGGAAATCCTACCCATAGTAACACTGAAGCAATCATTAAGATAAACGCGAGACATGAAAGCGCAATAAATAAGAACGTTGGGATGAAATGTGGAATCGCTAGCCCGAGCAAGTGTTCAGCTAGCCATGTTAAACCGAATCCAACGAAAAGCGCAACCACAGCACTCAAACACAGTTGGAACACCAAAGTCTTCAAGTTTTCTTTCCGATTGGAGCCAATCCATTTTTTTGATACTAAGAAAAAGAGCATTGCTCCCAATATACTTCCAATCCATACTGGTTGGAACAGCGAAACTGGAGCTACACCATTCATGCTCTTTGTGCCAATTTCATTGTAGTTGGTCATTTTCTTGGTGATCGGCATCACCAAACTTGCCGCTTGCTTTGGTGTAAGCGATCCATTTTGAGCTGTTACCCCATCAAGGATTTGTGTTCGAACAGTTGCACCTACACCATCTACTATCGTGTTCAGAATTTGATTAGCTGCCGTTGAAGCCATTGCGTTAGCGCCTTGGTTAACCATGATTTCTATTTCTGGGTTAACTGGATCTAGTGTGCGAAATGTGGCTTGTTTGGCACTGAAATCACTTGGAATAATCAGTGCAGCGTAGCAATCTCTGGAATCCATCAATTTCTTCACGTCATCCACATTGTCGACAACAACCCATTTAACCGCTTCTCCATCAGCTTGGCTTGATGTACTTTGAACTTTCTCAACAATGGTTTCACCCAGATTCATTTTCGGTTGACCAGTGATCTCAAGTCCTTTATCTAAATTAACAATTGCAATAGGTAATAGCTTTGGTGTTGATTTAGCACTTGGAATCAATATAAGTGCAAAAATGAAGACAACAGCTAATGCAATAATCGGTGAAAGTAAAGCTAACTTCTCCTTAAATAGTTTCATACATGTTTCTCTCCTAGGGTTTTGAATTAGACATACTCTCTTTTAATGAACCTCGTGTTGATTTGTAGTCTTCGTGTAAATTATAATACGTTTGTGTAAAGTTACAATAACCATTTTGATTCCTATCATCAAACAACTTAAAAATGTTCATTTTCGTCAATAATTCTTTACGGTGAATAAAGGACTAGTTGATAGACGTGTTGCCAGAACCAAACGAATGATCCAAAGAAGCATTTGTTCCTTATTAAGTGAGAAAACCTTTGAAGAAATCACTGTGAATGATTTGACGCGTTATTTCCAAGCGCAATAATATCAGCATTTTCCAACACTGGTTTTTCGTATCCGTTTCTAACCACTTCGATCATCGAGCGACCAATCATTTCGGAATCGACGATACTTTTTGAAAACACTCGTTTGATTAATGGATTAAAAGGGCGCATGATCGTGTAGAAAAACTGATACAATTTAGTCTTAGATCTAACACCATTCATTGGAATAATTGCACCTGGGCGAAACAGATAAACTGCCTTGAAGGGTAGCTTTAGCAAATCGTTCTCCGTTTTTCCTTTGACTCGCGCCCACATGACCTTGCCTTTCTCCGTACTATCCGTGCTTTGTCCCGTCACATAAGTGAAGGTCATGTTATTATTCAATCTAGCGAGTAGCTCGGCAACTGCCATCGTGATGTCATATGTAATCGCTGTATATTTCTCTTCGCCCATACCCACTGAGGAAATGCCTAAGCAGAAGAAGCATGCATCGAATTGAAAAAGCTCCGCTTCATGCGCAGATAAATCCTTCACATCAGGAACGATCAATTCTGAAAATTTCTCATGCTGTACCCCTGTTGAGTTTCTTCCAATCGCAACTACTTTCTCTACATCCTGATCTCGCAGACATTCAATTAGCACACTTTGCCCAACCATTCCAGTTGCGCCAAACAGCAATATTTTCATAATTCCTCCAATTTGTATACGTGATTTTTTTCTAAAATCTCTACCTGATTCTATTGTTAAAAACAGAAAATATTTGTTGCAAACTATGTCCGGATTCGGGAATCAGAATTGGCAGTCTACTATCAATTCCAGCACTCTATAATAGGTAGTCCAACTTGATCACCAATATCCGCTAATTCGAAAAATCAAATCGGTCAAACAATAGCCGTGCCACAATACTCACATTTCGAAACCACACCATTATTAACAATATTGTCTGCCCCGCAGTTTTCACATGTAACCTTTTTCTTATCGGTTTGGCTCTTCCCAGTTTTTTTATTAAAAACATTTAAAAAATTGCTGATTTTGAATTCTTCACTTTCTTGATTATTCACCTTATCACTAGCCAGAACAATTGACTTTGTTTGAAAGTCGATATAAGCGTTTTTAAATAATTTGAAACTTGAAAAAGTTCCGTACAAGCCGATTCTATTCGCATTATTAATGCTTTTTTGCAAATGCTTTTCTACTTTATCAACATCCAAGTGACTAGTTACAGCAATTTCTTGAATAGACCTTATATTCCCTTTGGTAACAATGGCGTAAATTACTTTCCTCCTTGCTTCATCTCTGTGGAGTTGCAATGCTAGGAATATACAGAACACGAAAAAGAAAAGGACAAGCCACATAATCAAAGTGTTACTCATTTGAAACCCCCTCGTCTTAATAAGTTTTTCTTTACTGACGGATTCGCTTTCTTGTTGTATTAAACCAAAATAATTAGGAGCATTTCCCAATGTATGGACAATGTTCTTTTTCAAAAAAAACTGCAACGTTGCTTCCCTTAAGCAAACTTACCGTATTTAAGCGTATCAAATGTCCTCTTCAATATCAATCTTCAATTGACAGCGGTTTCTCAATCGACTCGTACTAAAAGCCACATTCAAACGAATGTGACTTTTACATTACTATTTAGTTTGGGAAAAGCGACAGCCGAATTGTTGCCAACAAAATCTTACCGTTTTTCTCAAGTATTGCTTTGTGATGTTATTCGTCTTGCCAAGGTTGCAAGTGATAAGAGTGCCCCGCCAATTAGAAGTGGGAGGATGTTTGAATAACCGTTATCTCCTGTCAATGGAATGAAGCTATTAACTTCCACTGATTGTGAGTTAGACTCAAACCGTACTGTTTCACCATTTGATATTGTCGGTGCGTTGAATGTGATCGCTTCTGAAGCTGAAATATTTTCTAGCCCTGTTCATATAACACCTGCTTCCTCTATGTACTAATGGCGCTCCTTGAATTAAAAAATCTGATAAGACATGCCTTTCCTCTTTTTGATAAAAAAAGAACATCAGATAGTGCTTTCTGCTAGTTGCTAATCTTTTTTAACAAAGTAAGCAGTTGCTGCTTTTCAATCAGTGATAAATTTGCAGTTAAGGTTTGGTTGGCATTCTTTAGTATTGAATCGATTGTATCCTCGAAATCGTATGCCTTCTGGGTCGGCAAAAGACGATAAGCTCGACGATCCTGCTCATCGATTTCTCGTTTCAGGTAGCCAGCGGTTTCAAGCTTTTGCACACTCCGAGCTGTTGTTGCTTTGTCATACCTTGTCATTACCGTTAACTGATCTTGATTTATACCTGGATGTTCCAATGTCGTTTTGAGATAGGAAAACTGACCATATGTCATATCATATGGCAGAAATGCTTCTGTAAGTCTCTTGGCGTTGTCACGACTAATGAGGGCAATCATTTTCCCAATTGATTCAGAGGTTTTTTTCATTCTTGTCTAAGGCTCCCTATTTGGAAAATACTTTTAGATTATTATTGCAGATAATAGTTGCAGACGCAACTAAATAAGAGTAAGATGTACACATTATCCTGATTCCTGAATGAAACTAAAAACTTATGACGAAGGTGATTACTTGAGAAACGGACTACAAAATAATGAGACGATTCAGAAGCATCGTTGGTTGATATTAATTGTGGTGAACATGTTCACTTTTATGGCAACGCTTGATGGAAGCATCGTTAATGTTGCGCTCCCGGAAATAACAAAACAATTGCATCTTAGTGTTTCAGAGTCAGAATGGATTGTGACCAGCTATTTAATGACAGTGTGCACACTGATTCTTTTCTTTGGAAGGCTAGGTGACATTTTCGGTAAGGTTCGGATCTTCCAGGTAGGATCAATTGTCTTTGTCGCAGGATCCTTTCTTTGTGGACTGAGCGATAGTCTTCCTATGCTAATTGGCGCGCGGATTATTCAAGCGACTGGAGCAGCTATGACGATGTCAAGTTCTATGGGGATCATTACAGAAATCTTCCCGATTAAGGAACGAGGAAAAGCACTTGGGCTTGTTGGTACTTTTGTTTCTCTTGGTAGCATCACTGGTCCTGGTTTAGGGGGAATTCTTGTTGGCACATTTGGGTGGTCATCGATTTTTTGGGTAAACATCCCGATTGGTGTCCTACTGGTTTTCCTTGGAACGAAGATATTACCGAAGGATATTTCTACGCTAGAAGTAAAAATTGATATTCGTGGTACGCTACTATTTGCAGCATTTATCATTTCGTTTTTTTCAGCTATCCTCCTTGGACAACAAGTTGGGTTCGCACATATTGGCATCGGCATCGCAATCGGAATTTCAATTATTGCTTTCATCTGGTTTATTCTCGTTGAAAGAAGCAGCTCACATCCGATGCTGCAGTTAGGTTTGTTTAGCAACTGGCTATTTTCGCTAAGCGTACTTACAGGTTTCCTTACATTTGTAGCGAACTTCTGCTTCAATATTTTAGCGCCATTCTACACACAAAGTATTTTGGGTTTATCACCGAGCTCTGCTGGCGTTTTCTTGATGCTCTTTCCATTGATGATGGCGATCAGTGCTCCGATAAGTGGTTCCTTAACAAACAAGTTTGGCTCTGAGCTACTTGCATTTATCGGACTGGGTATCATGGTAATTGCACAGGCAGGATTCATTCTTCTCCATGAAGGAAGCTCGCTACTCTATCTCGGCGTTCTTGTTGCTTTGTTGGGAATGAGCAACGGGATTTTCCAAGCGCCAAACAATACGATCGTGATGTCCAACGTCAGTAAATCACAGCTTGGGATAGCAGGCAGTATCAACGGTCTGGTTCGAAATATGGGGATGGTTGTGGGGATTTCGCTCGCAACGACCATCTTGTTTGCTTCCATGAGTCACAGCATGGGTCATCATGTATCTGGGCTTGTCCCAGGACGTCCTGAAATTTTCATGCACGGTATGCGAGTTGTTTTCATTGTTTCAACGATCATTTGCTTCATAAGCTTGCTATTGGCAGGCTCTCGCTTATTGGCATCTAGACATCGTAAAAACGACTCGCAGCTTTCAGGAAATAATCTATAAAAATGTGACTCAGAAATTTTTATTGAGGCAGTAATCAGAAAATCCATGACTCTTATGGAATTAGGTGAAGTCGCGATCAAAGCTGGAACAACAATTCAAAATGAAAAACCAAGGAATCCACAAACGGATTTCCTTGGTTTTTTCACATTGAAAGATCTTCATTATTCACTTGTTTTTGCTATGTTCAAGTTAGAAAGGAACTACTTGCCCGCCCTTTATTTCAGCTACTATAGTGTCGCGACCTGGTTCTCCAATTGTGAAACGGAAAGTATTTTGACTATTCTTTACTGCATCATCAGAGATTGAAGGGAAAATAAGTACCAAACGTTTTTGAATTGGAGTGATCTGGCTAGGTGTTAACAGAGCACTATCTGTAAGTTCCCCATTCATGTATACATTGACTCTTTTCGTATCGTTGTATGCCTTAACATCATTGAATCCAATTCCAAAGACACCCTTTGATGCACCGCTTATTTTTTCATAAAACACAGGGGTAAATCGGATTGATCTTTCGTAAACTGCTCCACCATTGATGGTTGCAATGGTTTGTGCACTGTCTGGTGTACTAGTTGGTGGGCCCACAGTAAATGTAAAGGCAACATTAGGGTTGTGCAACAGTGCTGGGTCGTTCATACTACCATATACTAAATGATCTTCTGTAAGTCTTGGGGTCTGGGTTTCCTTATACACACCATCAATGTAAAGATTAATCGGCGTGCCAGGTGTTAGACCAACGGGATTATTAAACTCCGTCCCGTATCCCGAATTACGATGCAATAGCACAGGTTCGGCAGAAACAACTGATTGGACTTCAACTGTAACTGTAGCAGTCGCACCACTGGTTGTTTGAACAGTAATAATTGCAGTGCCTGCCCCCTTAGCAACCCAATTTCCTTGTTGGTCAACAGTAACAACACCAGTGTCACTGCTTGAGTAAACTAGATCCTTACTAACTACTTTGGGTTGAACAATCACGGGGCCTAATTGACCACTATCACCTGTTTTTGCTTGCAGTGATGTTTCGTTCAGTTTAATTAGTGTTGATTCCTTAGTTAGCGCTACAGGATTTTCATCAGTACTATTCCAAATATTATCCTTTACTAACGGGTATCCAAATGCCGCCACTGTTTGCTTTGTGGCATCGCTAACATTGAACATTGCCCATTTTTCATAGAAAGGAATAAGATTTTGCTCAGCTATTTTTGATGACTCAATTATAAAAAACTGAACTGATTCATCATAAGAGTTAAAGTAATTTTGACGGTACTTTTCGAAAAGCTCAGTGTAAAAGTCAAATCCGTAGGTTTGATACAGCTGATAGAATGGAACAACAGGAATACCGTATGGATTAAGTGAACCGAAGTCCTTATTAGGCTGATTCAAATAATCGGATGCCTTTGTAAATACATTTCCACCTATTAAACTATTGTTGTTTAAAGTAATTGGTTGTCCCAATTCCTTTTGTGTAATGTTACCTAATAATTCTGCAAAGGTTTCTATGTTGATTGCGAGTTCACTTAAGGTGAAAAGATGTCCAGTTTCATGAAAAGGAACAATCGCATTTGTAGCCAGAAGATCATTGTTCAAAACGGTATTCATACTTGTATTCGAATACAAAATTCTAAAGTCATTAGCAATTGCGGCAACATGTGAATAGTCGCTTTGTATATGGTGAACATAGTGTTGATCTGGAAAAATACCATCAACCGTTAATCCAGTGAGTTTCTCTTGTATTCTAACAACCTCATCATGCATGGTTAGCAGTTGAACAGGATCAATTACTTGCTCTTTTGCTTTTGCATATGTTGCAGTAATCAGTGTTCTTTCGCCAAGCAATTCAACGGTTTGTGCATCAGGGAACTGAGCTAACATTGCATCCCAGTCCGCTTTAGTATGTTTTCCCAACTGAAATAATGGAAAATGTGTACCGCCTTGAGTTACTTCTACTGTTGCACTACCGGTAGTTTCGGTATTGTAGAAATATAGGTTACCACCGTTACTAGAGCTAATTACATTATCCCCAACCTTAAGCGAAATTGGATTGTAATTCCCAATCATTGCACTCAAGCTTGTTGCAGTTCCCACAGTCGCCCCCTGAACATTTACATGAACTGTTTCATTGGGCGCTATGTAAATACCAGTAGGTGTGTAAGGGCTGAGTGGGAAGAACCCTGATTCACGACCAACATGATCCCAAACATTGCCTAACCCCTTTACCTCAAAAACACTTTGCTCATAATTTGGTGCAGCATACACTGATCTCTCAATTGTTACGACGCCAGCCAAGGGTGTTGCAAAAGTTGCAAGAGCCAACCCCATTGCAATAACTCCCTTTGAAAATACTTTGCTGAAAAGATTCGAAGCTTTCATATTCATCCTCATTTCTATAATATATATTTACAAGAATAATATAGCAAATAAAATTGATTGTCTACCTTATTTGATGAATTTCTCAATAATTTGGCTAATTCATTTTGGTAAATAATAGTTTGATAGAACGACAGATTGTTACTTTCTTGTGGTTTACTCGCTCGCCTAGAAGGCGGGTATCGCAATCTTTTCCGCCATCTGCCCCTAAAAGCGGATTCTTTTGTTATTTTATTTCAACTATCATAGTGGTATTTTCCAAAATGGAAACAACCACTATTCATCAAGCTCCTGACTCAAAATGTTTATAAGAGACACATTACTAATACAGCGAACACCGAAATAGCTGATATAGGCTTTTGCGTTGCTCAGCTTCTGAGTTTTAGAGACAAAAACAGTGTCTGAACCAGCGAAAGAATTAGCCATTCCCGAAAACATTGGGATAGTATATAATAATAGCAGATTTTTCTATTGGAAGGTTAGGGTGATATATTGGAAAATACAGCTGTTCTCAAAAGACACAAAAAAGGTTTTTGGATCTCTTGCGTTATTGTTATACTTATCATTTCTTTCGTACTTTACTATTTTGTAAATAAAGATGATTCCCCTATTGATGTATTTATTCCGTCAAAAGAGGTTGGAAAAACTACTCTGATCAGTCAAGAAGCCCTTGTCAATATTCAGGGTCAAATTGGGGCATTTCAAGTATCTGTTGAGAGTATTGATATGTTTGATGTTGAGGTTCAAGAGGACTATGATTTCCACCAAATGTATGGGAAAAGGGCGACACTAGTTGCCATAAAAGTATCGGTAGAGAATACGAGTGATGAAAAAGCAGACTTTAATACTGAATCCTTCGTTGTAACCAATACAGGGAATCAATTTCAGAGCGATAGTTATCTTGAAGAGGATGAAAAACTTTCTTTGAAAATACCTAGTAAAGAAAAAAAAGAAGCATATATTCCATTCTTGATTGATGCTCACCCAAGCGAATTAACCAGGTTATCATTGAAGCTTACTGAAGACTTTGATGACTACATTACGATTGACTTTGATATCAACAATGGAGAGCAATTGGAGAAAATAGCTGATGTAGAAAACTACTCTGATGAAAGAATCTCGCCTGAGCGAATCACATCATTAGTTGACCCTTATACATTGATCGATGAAAAAAAAGTGGATTTGAAACAGCATAGTGATCCTTTCACTGTTTCAATAAACAACATTGCTATATACAAAATGGAACCAAAAAATAAATTCAAGGATTCTAGACCTTCATTTACTGGTAACAAATACTTATCATTCCTTGTAGTTGATACTACTGTTGAAAATTCAGGTGATGTAGATTCAGTTTTCCCTGTCTTTTTCCCGACTGCAAAAGTTATCACGAATACACACGAGCAAACTAATGCAGAGATTTTTTTTTCGTTTGCCGATAATGTTTTTGCTCATTCAAAAAGTAATTTTAAGGTGTGTTATTATTTAAAAACAAAGCCTGAAGATCTAGAAACATTAAAGTTCTATTTTGATGTACCTAGTGTACTTGATCGGGATGAATTTGTAGATACAATTTCCTTGGAAACAGACATCAAATTTAAAGCTGTACAAATGGAAGGTTCACTCGATGATTCTATGAATCTATCATCTATAGTAGGTACCCCAAAAACCGTGCTAGAAGACTATCCTATTCAAATAGAGAAAGAGTCAGGCCCTTTGAAAATGACACTTGAAAAACTCGATTTAATAGAAGTGGAACAGGCAAAAGACGGTATTCTGGGTGAAGGTGAAACTACAATTGCAAGAATCAAATATTCGATAGAAAACAAAAGTACTGATAGATTGAATTTTTTTGTCACTGATGGATCAGTTCAGATCAATCAAGAAGACATAATTCCATTGGGAGAAGAAGATATGCTTTTCAACCCATTCCAGCCTTCTACTTTTTTCGAAAATGTTGTGTACGAAGACTATATTTTCATTGTAATAAAGCAGTCCCCTGAAGATATTTCGAACTTAAAAATCTCAATCGAGCCTCCAACGGATTCCAATTACAACACCGTTGGTGATCCTCTAGAATTCGACTTTGACATATCCAATTGATTCTGTGTACGCTTTTCACTAGACTATTTTGTTTGCAACCTTATTAAAAGCCATAGTGGTCTGTGCAAATTCTGCACAAACCACTTTTTTCATCTAATTCACTCGTCATTCACCAGTTTTTCTACTAACCCAACTATTTGAAATCTTTGTTCAAAATTTTCACACAACACTCATTATTTTTTTTGAATAAGGTAAATATCTAACAGTCATTCTCTCGCCAGTACTTAATGCACGAAACTTCTTTACATTTGTATTTAGCTCAAGCACCTGACCATTGTTTCTGCTAAAAACAAGTTTATACGAAACCGTGCCTTTCCAACTCTTCTCTGTTTTAGTTTCTGTCAAAACCATTGTTTCAATTTCATAATTAGATGTTACAGCAGCCAGTAGATCTCGTGAACTCTGGGTACAAAAGATATAGGCAAGTAGTGCCACAAACAAAGTTAAGCTGATTAACTTACTAATATTGAGTATTCTTTGTTTTGGGTTTTTATTTTTGAGGGGGATTTAGCGATAAATGAAATAAGGATTCCAGACGAAAAAATCAAAAAGAATAAAAGCGCAAAAAAGAGTGGCCAAAAGGGTACAAATCGTATAAGAATGCCTGAAACCGGAATCACCAAGAGAGCAGCAATCTGAATATAAAGCCAATATTTTTTTAGTAGTTTCCTGGAGCCAATCTTTTCAAAATAGGTTTTTGCATTCTTACTAATCAATTCCTTGTCATGAGTTACAAAAGGGTTGATAACATCTGAGAAACCTTTCGCCTTCATTTTCGTTATTGTATCAATCACTTGGCCACTTACATTTTCATCGTGAATTTGTAATGCCACTGCTGGGGCAAACTTCTGAAATTTTTTGTCGCCTAGAAGCATGACAAAACTTTGTCTTCCTCTTTTTGCACAAGGATTCGTTGCGATTTCTACAATTTGGCTAATCTGAGATTCTGTCAATTTGTTATTATTGTCCGCCAATAAATACTGACGAATCTCCTCTCCCTTCTGCCAAATTTCAAGTTCGAAGGGATACCAAGTGTCTTGATTTTCATAAAGCGATTGCGGATATTGCAATGATTATTCCGGCGGAAACCAGATATATTTTTGCACCTTACTTAATAATCTGAGCAATGGTCAGCTTTTCGAATATAAGTGTTTCTGGGTCTCTGGTTTTGCGTTTTGCTTGTGAATAAATTTTTCTTTCGCCCATACTTACTCTCCGATTCAGTAACGCTTCGAATATTTACCACGAAATATTTGCAAGGATAACTCTCATTTACTATACCAATAAGTGTTCCGCCATTTTCTCCGTCTTATCTGCGAAAAGTGTAATTCCTGCTGGGCATTAAACAGAAATTTTCTCAATTCTTTGCCTTTTTCCTCTTCAAATCTATCTCTATACTCAATGTCGTAGAGGTATAATTTCTTTTCATTTTTCAGGTAAAATTGAAATAATATTTTCGAAGTTTTCAATTGTGGTGCTCTTGTCTCATAATCGAAGGAATAGAAACCTATAATATCGGTTTTTTCATATTTTTGAGTTTTTTTTCTACCTTTTTTCACATAGAAATACTGCTCATCAAATCGAAGCACAATTTTTACAGATATTATTTTGTAATTCAGATACATTGCACCCATGGTAAGTAGTGTAAATAACATCATCATGGAAAGAATGGCGTTTCCCTTAAATAAAAAGCTATAAATTGCTCCAAACAGTAAGATACATGGAATCGCAATTACAATCTGCCAAACGACATGAAAGGTAATGACACGATTAAAAGTAAATTCTTTTTTCATTGGTCGACGGTATCTGCCTTCCCTCACAGTTTAAAAACATGTTCACAATTGTAGAAATGGATTCGCTTTCTTGATGCACCAAGAACTAAATAAGTTTGGAGCGGTTTCAGTAGGTGATTTCAATTGCTGATCCAAAATCTGACTCTAATTATTGATTGGTTGACTCGACTATTGATTTGATTAACCTGTTGACATTATCCATAATCAGTCTACTTTTGGTTATCCAGCTGCAATTGAAATAGCTTTGCTTGTAAATCATGCTCAGCGCTTTCAAGTTCTTTAGTTGCTAGTAGCCGTTTTTCCTTGCTATCCGCATTTATCTTTAGAACTTCTTCAATAGTCATAATAATATTGCTATTGACATGCTTAATCGTATCCAAGTCAACCCTTGCGCGATTGGATTCTGTTGCAATTTCTATCGAACCCTGTTTCAAGATTTCGCTATTCCTTCTTAATAATTCGTTAGTCGTATCGGTAACCTTTCTTTGGGCGACATATGCAAGCTTGGCGTTACTAATTCCTAACGCTAGAACCAATTGGGTTTTCCATAATGGAATAGTATTGATAATACTAGATTGGATTTTTTCGACTAACTCAGTGTCATTACTTTGCAACATTCTGATTTGAGGTGCTAATTGAATTGAAATCATTCTAGATAATCTTAGATCATATAATTTCTTTTCGAAGCTATTGATCAGGGAATCCATATCATTAACCACTTGAGCATCCATTTGATTGCCGCTTTGCGTAGCATTTTCTTTCAGCTTAACGATTTCTACTTGCTTTAATTGCTTTATTCTTTCTTCTCCAGCAATGATATACAAGGATATTTGTTTGTAAAACAAAACATTTTCTTCAAACATTTTTTCGAAAATAGCGATGTCCTTTAGTAATTGAATTCTGTTCTTTCCTAAGGTTCCTACAATTCGGTCAATATTTGTTTCCACTACAGCGTATTTGGCGATTAACTTTTCAATTTGGTTTTTGGCATTTCGAAAAATTTTGGAGAAAATGCTAGGCTTTTTGCCCACTTCAACATCAAAATCATTGATGTTTGAAACTAATGAGGTTAGGACATCGCCAACCTCAGTTATCTTATTAGTTTGAACATTTTCTAAGACTTGACTAGAGAATTGTGATAGTTTTCCTTGAACACTAGATGCATAGTTAATAATTGTGTTAACATCTAATTTTCCTGTTTCTTTCAAGATGGAGTCGACAGCCTGTTTGTCGTTGGGCGATAAATCGTCGTAGCTTAATTCCTTTTGTTGTTTATTTTCCAATATCTCAGTCATATCTTCCTTTGTAACAACAATCTCACTATCCGCCATTTTCTTTTCTCCATTTGGTAAAAGCCTATCCGATTCAAGCATGGTCGTTAACACTTTGCTTTCAACTTCAATTCCTGCTAAATCTAGCTTTTTATTTTTCATTAAATTTTTGTAAATGTCGTACCTTTAGCGCCAACAACATTTTTTTCCCTTCTTCGTTCTTTGTATAGATTATTTTAACACTTCGAAAACTCTTCTTAAGATTTGTTTGAAGAATAGTAGTCCAATTTTTACTTTTGGCAATCTGAGTTGGTACAGGGTAGAGAACACCATTAATCACCACCAAATATCTTGGTACATCTAGTGGTGACATCATTTCTTTCAGGCTGTTATTAAATAGAATGCCTTCTTTTAATGTGCCCTCTTTGATGTAAAAAGAGATTTTCCCATCGAACTTATTAATAACCAAACTTGTACTTTTTTTGATTTTAGTGACATCACAAAAGGTATTCAGTAAGGCTTCACCGATTTTCCCGATAATCACCTGATCATTTCTATTGATAACTAATTGATAAGTACAATAAATAATAAGTGCTAAGATAATCACGTTTAGAAATGGCTTGTATGCAATGCTCGTTAAATTGACAAGACACCCCGCAAGCGTAATAAGAGATATATACATTATTTGATTTATTGCTATTTTCGTTTGGTGTACTTTGAGTCGCGGGAGACATTCGTTTGTAAGCTTTTCTTTTTTAACCGGGATATAGGTTTCAACCGCTTCACTCCACATTACGCATATTTTCTCACGATCATTAGCGCTACTGAGCATACTATGGTTCAGATCATTTAACGCTTGTAAATTAATGTCCTCCTTGTTGATTTCCATTCGCTCCAAGCCTTGATCGATTTGACTAGTGGTTAAATGAATGCCTTCGAAAGCTTTAAATCTTCTTTCCATTACCTCATAATCGGGTCCTAAACGATACACATCATCCTTAGACTTCTCAACACAAACCAAATGCCAAATACTAGAGGTCTTTTTTTTGTTGTTTTTGTCTACCCGAATCGCCCTGCCACGAACCTGGTTAGACATTACATAGCTGCTAGCAAAGTTCGCCATAATTAATGAATTAATAAATGGTGCATCCCAACCTTCACCAATTAAAGAAGCAGTTCCAACCAATACGTTGATGTTAGTAGTTGCAAATAATTCTGTGATAACAGCAACGGTTTTTCTCTTCGCACCCTGCTTAAGTGTTACTCTTGAATAATCAAAATCAAATGCTAATTCTGTAATCTCGATTGACTGCGAGTCAATATTGTGGGATTTACAGATGGACAGTAATTGCTCTTTCAGACTTGTCGGTATGATGACGATTTTGCCTGTTAATACCGCCACATTAATATTATTCACTGCGCTTTCTCGAATACTTTTGAAAATCGGGATTGCTCCCATAACTCCGATTGCCGTGTCATTTTCTACTTCGTAAATATCCTCTCGAATATAATCTGTTATGACAACTAGCTTGAGTTCGGAGGCCAATAAGCGATGCTCACTTTCAATAATCCGATTAATACTATCCAACTTACCGTTATTCTGACTAATTAGTTTTCTAATTTCTTTGCTGTAAATCAAGCTTACTTTACTATCTTCAATGGCCCCAATTTCATTTAGTTCTCTTCTAACTTCTTTAAATAATTTCTTGAAATCTTCATATGATCTTTTATCACCGAACAAGCAATTAGTCAGTAATATTTCCATTTGTGTAAGACTAAACTCAGGAATGTCTTCCGTATATGTTAGTAACTCTTCGTTGGCAATGGGCACTTTTTTGTAGTTTAGGAAGCTAAGAATACTAACAAAATAATCGAATTCTTTGATAAAATAGTCTATCTGATTATTGATATCAATCATACCTGGATTTAAAGATATTGCTGTTGTAAATAGCTCATCTTGACAGAGACGATCAAATATTCCTTTTGTTTTTGTATTATATTTATCGAACTCTTTCAAATCATTTTCATTGGGATAATTGAAGTAGATGTAATCTTGATGCGGGCACAGATTTGCTTGTTTAACTAATTCGGGCACAGTTATTTCTGCATCAATTTCACCACATAATCCAAGGTAGTTGTTCCATTCTTTGCTTTTTACATCATAGGGAGGCGTTGCAGTTAACGATATTATCTCAACATCGCCTAAGCTTTCTACCATTTTGGTGAGCGCTTCCCACCAAGATTTTTTCAAGTGATGCGCTTCATCGAGAATAATCGTTGTTGTGTTAACAGCTTTCAATAGTTTAACGAAATCTATTTCGCTATTGATTAAGTCACTTTCGTCAATTTCTTCATCAGTTTCATATTCTTCATCAACCTCAAGTGTGCTCCGATAGGCACTGAAAATTGATTGATAGGTGCAAATGGTTACTACCTTAGGATGGGAAATATCATCACTTACAATATCCTGATTGTTATTAAAATCACAATTAAATCTTTCAATCCATTGCTCCCTTAAAGCAATCGTTGGAACACATATTAATGTCGGACTGCCAATTTCAATCATTAATTGTAGCGCCAGAATTGTTTTCCCAGCCCCAGGTGCGGCAACTATATGAATTTTGCCATCATCCCTATACGAATGGATTTCATCTAGGATTCTCTTCTGGTAATCTCTAAAATCATACTTAAATTTGCAATGATCAAAATAATTCAT
>JAVBKB010000095.1:0-5923 GCA_031554275.1 Caryophanales bacterium
CCACTAGCTTGATTATCCTTTTTGCCACTTGGGCTTGTAAGCACGACACTTACTGCTAATGCTACTACAGCTAGAATCTTAACCAGTGTTGCTTTCTTCATGTAAATCATCCTCCTTATTTTTGTAAAAAAAGAAACAGCCGCCCACATGACTCACTAGTCATCTATGTGGCGGCTGCTTAAGCGTCTATCAAATAAAAAGCCACATAGATATTAGTTCATCTACGTGGCATAAAATGTTCATGAAACTTAGCCATCATAGATACAAAACTTCAAGTTCTGGAAGTTTGCATCTATGATTGAAACAATCACATCTACAAACCGTATCTAAAATAGCTAAAATAAAAATTATTTAGTTGTGACTTCAATATTTTGTTTGGTAACATGTTTGTCACTCCATAAAGTTTATTTTTAATCATATTACACATAATTAAAATACTTGTCAACAAATTTTCATGAAATTTTCAGAAAATTCTTGTGAATTAAATTTCCCCCAACTGACAAAGCAGAAACAGAGTGTGATTTTGAATGAAGTTGATACAGTTTTCTATTTCTAATGCCTGTGACAAAAATCTTTCATAGGAAGGTTTCGCTTTTGGCAATACAACTGTACAGAAAAGAATGTTTCGCTTTGGCGATACAATTGCACAGTTAAGATTTCAATAATGCCTCAACTGCTAAGAGCTAATGAAGTTTTAATTTTCAATAGAGTGTGAAAAAAACGATTCATTCGTGATAAAATAATTTCAAAATGACAAAAGTGTATGCAGAAATAGAGGGGATATCGTGGATAGAGAGCTACCAATAGGGTTATTGGATTCGGGAGTTGGTGGATTGACCGTTGCCAAAGAAATTATGCGACAAATGCCGAAAGAGCGCATTATCTATATTGGTGATAATGCAAGATGCCCATATGGTCCTAGACCTCGCGAAGAGATACAGGATTTTACTTGGGATTTAGTGAAATTTCTTTTGAATCAAAAGATCAAAATGTTGATCATAGCATGTAACACTGCTACTGCAGCAGCATTAGTTGATATCAAAGCGAAGCTAGATATCCCAGTGCTTGGAGTTATTAATCCTGGTGCCCGCGCTGCCATTAAAGCAACGAAAAATAAATCAATTGGCGTGATAGGAACAATTGCCACAATTGAAAGTGGTGCATATGAATTAGCCTTAAAGTCAATTCATCCATATGTGAAAGTTACAAGTCTTGCATGTCCTAAATTTGTTCCGATTGTGGAAAGTTGTGAATGGAATAGCAGGACAGCCAATAAGATTATTGATGAGACACTAACACCATTCAAACAGTCGGATATTGATACCTTAGTGCTTGGTTGCACACATTATCCATTGATTTATAACTCGATTCATGAGGTTATGGGACCAAACGTGAAAATCATATCTTCTGGTGAAGAAACAGCCAGAGAAGCAAGTGTTGTTTTGCACCACAACAATCTAATGATGGATCAATTCTCTACAATCAATCATCAGTTCTTTACAACAGGATCAAGATCGAGATTCAAACAAATCGCCCAAGATTGGCTTGAAATACCGATAGCGACAGTCGGCAAGGCGAGACTGTAACAGAATCTGGCTAGATCGCAAATTCAGCTGATTTTGTAGGTACAATTGGGATCCAGTTTTGATTTAGAAATATTGATTTATAAAAATAGGTGATATTGATCCAAATAAACCGTGAATTTGGTTTCAGATTATTAGTTCTAAACGAATAGCTTGTCATAAAAGCGTCCAAGCCTCATAGAAATGTAGTATGAAAAATTTTTAGGAGGAAAAAGGATGACTTTGAGAAGAATCAGTACAATTACAGGACTGGTCGTTCTATTATTCACTGGATTAGCGGGTTGTTCGTTAGGTGATAAGAAAGAAGAAATAGATCCGCCGAAGAATGTTGTCTATCAAAGCGATCTACCAAACGACACGGATTTAACTGCAAACCAATCTGAAAATAAAGTGAACACAGAATTATATTTGATTGATAAATATGGTTATGTAGTTCCAAGTTCCATTCAATTACCTGACACGACAAGTGTTGCAAAGCAAGCGCTTGAGTATCTTGTGAAGGATGGACCTGTGAGCGAGTTGTTGCCAAACGGCTTCCAAGCAGTTCTACCTGCAGAAACAGTTGTGAAAAGTATTGATGTGCAAAAGGGTGTAGCGGTTGTTGACTTCTCAAAAGAATTCAATACATACGAACCTGAAAATGAAAATAGAGTACTCCAATCAGTTGTTTGGACTTTAACACAATTCGATAGCGTGAATCAGGTGATCGTTAAAGTTGAAGGCAAACAATTACAAGAAATGCCACAAAATCATACAGCCATTAATGGAGCATTAACACGTAATATTGGTATTAATATCGAGGAAAATCAAGTTGCTGATGTGATGAACACACATCCAATCACAGTATTTTTTGTGAAAACAGAGAAAAAACATAGTTACTTTGTTCCCGTCACTAGACGTGTTGATAATGCAGAATCAAATGCTGTGGTAACAGTTGTTAAGGAACTTGTCTCAGGTCCAAAGGTTGGTTCTAATTTAACAACAGATTTTGTGAAAGATCTTGCATTACTTGATGCACCTATTATTCAAGATGGTGTTGCCTCCCTAAATTTTAATGAAAATTTATTTGATGAAGAAAAGAAAGTTTCCAATAAATTAATGCAATCACTTGTTCTTTCGCTAACAGAACAAGCTGGAATAAAGAAAGTTGCTGTAACTGTAAACGGAAGTAAAGAAATCCTTGATGAGAATGGTGAGCCTTTATCAACTCCTGTTTCTCGCCCAAATAAAGTGAATACTGGAAGTTATTAATACGATTCACAATTGAAAAATGTATATTAGCCCAAAACAACACTATTGACAAAGTAGTGTTGTTTTCATTTGACTTGGAAATAGGAGAAAATATTCATATTAGGTCTTACCAGATGTTCTTTTTTCAATCTTTTTCCCATGCATCAGGTATTTTGTTATAATAATTGTTATTGAAGAGGATTCGGTGAAGATCTATGGCATGGTTATCATTATTTGTAGCGGGAATATTTGAGGTGATATGGGCTATTTGCCTAAAATACTCAAATGGATTTACAAATATTAAGTACTCACTTTTCACTGTGGTCGGTATGATCATCAGCTTCTATTTTCTCTCACAAGCTACGAAAGTCCTGCCCATCGGTACTGCATACACGATTTGGACAGGAATCGGTGCTCTGGGTGCGATGATATTTGGTGTGATCTTTTTTAAAGAAGCATTTACTTTATGGCGAGTGATTTTTTTGATTTTTATTTTAGTTGGAATTCTTGGCTTGAAATTTACGGCTGAGCAATAAATGAACCATCTTGGAGGAAGTTACATGCGTGTTGATGGAAGAAATAATGATGAATTAAGATCTGTGTATATCGAGAAAGATTTTATCAATTATCCTGAAGGTTCAGTTCTCATTTCAGTTGGGCAAACAAAAGTAATTTGCAATGCAACGACCACTGATAAAGTGCCACCGTTTCTTCGTGGAAGCAATAAGGGCTGGGTAACAGCGGAATATGCAATGCTGCCAAGAGCAACAGATGTAAGAACAGTTCGTGAGTCTACTCGTGGTAAGGTTTCTGGTCGTACGATGGAGATTCAGCGTCTAATTGGTCGGGCATTACGAGGTGTTATCGATTTAGAAGCACTTGGTGAAATTACAATACATATTGACTGTGATGTTATTCAAGCAGATGGCGGCACAAGAACAGCTTCTATTACAGGTGCATTTGTGGCAATGGCAATTGCAGTTGAGAAAATTTATCGTGAGAAGGCTTTAACTTCTTTTCCAATTAAAGAATTTCTCAGTGCTGTTTCAGTTGGAATTATCCCAGAACGTGGTGCTGTATTGGATTTGAACTATGCTGAGGATTCCACTGCGGATGTCGATATGAACATCGTGATGACAAGTCATAACGAATTTGTCGAATTGCAGGGGAGTGGAGAAGAGGCCAAGTTCTCGGTCGAGCAGTTACAAGAATTGTTGAAACTTGGGCAGCTAGGTATTGAGAAATTGATTCTTATTCAAAAAGAAGTGTTGGGCGAAATCAGTTTACTAATTGAGAAAAAGTAAATCTTGGGGGAATTTATTATGAAAAAGATTATCATTGCTACAAAGAATCAAGGGAAGGCAAATGAGTTCAAGGAAATGCTGAAACCCCTTGGCTTTGAGGTTCTGACTCTCTTGGATTATCCTGAAATTGAAGATGTAGAAGAGACTGGGACAACCTTCGAGGAAAATGCATTGCTGAAAGCCACCGCTATCTCCGAGCAATTCGGCATCCCAGTTCTTGCGGATGATTCGGGGATAGAGATTGATGCGTTGGAAGGCAGACCTGGTGTGTACTCTGCACGCTATGCAGGTGAAGAAAAGAACGATCAAATGAATAACAAGAAAGTGCTTACAGAACTTGGTGAATTACCTTTTGAACAGCGAACGGCAAGATTTGTTGCGGCTATCGCTTTAGCAGCAAAAGGATTTCACTGTACAACAAGAGGAACTGTAGAAGGGAAAGTACTCTTTCAAGCCGAAGGAGATAACGGATTTGGCTATGATCCGATTTTCTGGGCTGATGAATTAGAAAAATCCTTCGGTGTGTGTAGTTCTGAAGAGAAAAATAAAATTAGTCATCGAGCGAGAGCATTAGAAAAGATGGTAGTAGAATTAAAAAGGTTAGTTTGATAAACTACTTAGATTTTTCTTGGATCAGAGCATGATTTCGCGATTGAAGGTAGGTGAGAGATAATGTCAATCTTAGTTGTGAGTGATAGTCATGGTCTACAAAATGAATTGATCAAAATAGCTAATAGACATCGGGATGAAGTCACTACATTTATTCACTGCGGTGATTCTGAGTTGTCTGCTGATTCTGATGTACTCAATGACTTTCAAGTGGTTAAAGGAAACTGTGACATATTTGCGAAATTTCCAAAGCAACTAATTGTCGATGCCGATGGCTTGAAGATCTTTGTTACCCATGGGCATTTGTATAATGTGAAAGCTACGCTTGATGAATTAATTAAGCAAGCGGCTAGCGAAGGCTGTAATATTACATGCTTCGGTCACACCCATGACGCTTTGTTGACCCAGATGAATGGTATTACTGCATTGAACCCTGGTAGTATCAAAAAACCTCGTGGTAGAGACGAGAAGACCTATGCGATCATTCTAAATCAAGGTGATAAAGTAGAAATAAATTTCTACAATTTAGATGGCGAAAAGGTTACAATATAAAAGTTCTTATTTTCTTAAGTTGACACTGCCCCAATCATTTAATATAATATTCCTTGTCCACAAAATGTCCAAGTAGCTCAGCTGGATAGAGCAACGGCCTTCTAAGCCGTCGGTCGGGGGTTCGAATCCCTCCTTGGACGTAACGTTTTACATTTAAACCCCTTCTGCAAGAAGGGGTTTTCGTTTGCAGGTATATCGGTCATGTATACGGTCTAAGTAAAAAAATACCCGATTTCGTCTTACAGATTTTGCTATTGATAAATCTAATAAGGAGATAATCGTATGACTAAACCCAAAAATATTACAAAAATTGATGAAGATGTTAGAAAAATTATTAAAAAATCGTTGTATTAAATATCATTTAGGTTTTTTTGATGTAATCTCTCCAAGTTCTCGTCAAACCTACATTCATACCCACCTTTCCAATCACATACTAAACCATCAACATTAAAATACTCACTATAGTTTCTACTCAGACGAACACTGTACGCAGCTGCACCATATAAAACAACAGTTCCCACTAAAAAATCATTTACTTTTTGTAGTCGTTTTGCTGTTCTTATATTATACTACATTTTGGACAACTTAACAGACAAATTTTTAATTATGATTAAATGCTCCAAGAAAAATTAAAATAATTTGTTT
>JAVBKB010000003.1:0-7295 GCA_031554275.1 Caryophanales bacterium
AAAAGCAACACGAGAAAACCATGCGAAATTTCTGCTGCGATGTGGTGCAGACGAAATTGTTTATCCAGAAAAACAAATTGCTGAAAAAACAGCAATGCGGTTTAGCGCAGAGCATATTTTTGACTATATTGAATTAAATCCTGAATACTCTATTGTGGAAGCACCAATCAAGCAAAGTTGGATTGGGAAAACGATTGAACAGCTGGCATTCCGACAAAAATATGGCGTAAACATTCTGGCGACAAAGTTGAATGGCAAAATTACACCGATAATCCAAGCAGATCATCTCTTTCATAATGATGAGCATTTAATCGTATTTGGCTCTAAGAAAGTCGTAATCGATTTTCTAAAACAATTGGATTAACCATCACTTTTGTGAAACATTAATGTTGCGATCGTACCCAACTTAATCCCCTAGCTAAGCTGGGGTGAATAGAGTAAGCAGTGGAGTTTTGAGTGAGGGGATTAGGGAATTGTATCGAGACGAGGTAATTACAGCTATTTGTGAGCATGAGTTGAAAGAGCTTTCTACAGAAATGCGACAGGATTTCATACTGTGTTGGTGGGATATTGATGAAGAAGATCCTGAATTTTCACGACTACCCACCTCACTTCAAACTGAAATGATGACATCAGAAGAAGCACCACAAGATTGTTCTGATTCAAGGTACAATCCTTTGTTGTTAGAAGCTTTGAAGAATAACTATTTTGGTGTTACAAACGAATATTTGTCAGAACGGTTAGCCAGAATCACAAAGCAGGTAGTCAAAGTAAATGGTGAAGCAGAACAATTATTAGATTGTCCGTGTTGCCAATATCAAACTCTCCAAACACGTAGTATGTATGATATTTGTCCAGTTTGCAATTGGGAAGACGATGGCACAAATAATATTGATGAATATAGTTCCCCAAATCACATGACACTTGCTGAAGGGAAAAATTATTTCATGAAGTTTGGGTCGGTTGATAAACGAAAAGAGATTTCAACTTTATCTGACATGAAGAAAAGATATTGTTATAAAGGGCTTTAAGAGTTATCGAACAGAATCTGTTATGGACTATGGCATGGCGGATTTTCGAGAGACAGGTATCAGGAAGACAATAGCTAGAGTGGATTTTCCACGCTGGTTATTTTTTTTGGTCAAAATTCACTATTGCAAACATATATTCAAAATAATAATACTTCATAGTAAAGGATAAAGGAAAGTCGAATAATGGGACAAACAATGCATGATTGGTGGAAGAACAGCGTCGTTTATCAAATCTATCCAAAGAGTTTTTATGATTCAGACGGTGATGGTATTGGTGATATTCGCGGAATTATTGCAAAGCTAGATTATTTAGCATACCTAGGAATTGATGTGATCTGGCTCTCGCCAATCTATGATTCGCCACAGGCGGATAATGGCTACGACATCCGTGATTATCAGGCGATTAATTCTCAATATGGAACGATGGCAGACTTTGATGAATTAGTGAAAGAGGCTCATAATCGTAAAATTAAAATATTGATGGATCTTGTGGTTAACCATACTTCTGATGAGCATAAATGGTTTGTAGAGTCACGGAGTAGTAAAGAAAACCACTATCGTGATTACTACATTTGGCGCGATGGCAAGAAAATCATGCAGCATGATCGTGATTTAGCAGAATCACTGTCATCAGATTTACTACCAAATAATTGGGGCTCATTCTTTGGCGGTTCAGCCTGGCAATATGATGAGCAGACGAAACAATATTATCTCCATTTGTTTCTTGATAAACAGCCTGATTTAAACTGGGAGAATGCACAATTAAGACAAGAAGTGTATCAAATGATGCGTATCTGGCTCGATAAGGGGATTGATGGTTTCCGCATGGATGTCATTAACTGCATTTCGAAGGATCACGCTTTTCCTGATGGGCAGAAGAATTCTGAGCTGCAATTCGGGGATGGTAGTCCTTTCTATATGAATGGTCCATACATCCACAACTATCTACAAGAAATGCACCAAGAAGTGCTTGGGAAATATGATGTGTTGACAGTTGGAGAAATGCCTGGAGTTTCAGTTGCAGAAGCTATTCAGTATACCAATCCGGAAAATCATGAGCTGAACATGGTGTTTACCTTTGAGCATATGGATTTGGATAGTAAAGGTGACAAATGGAATTTGAAGCCCCTCAACCTTGTAGAATTGAAAGAAAACCTTGAGAAATGGCAGCACGGGTTGCACAAGGTTGGCTGGAACAGTTTGTATTGGAATAATCATGATCAACCACGAATTGTTTCCCGCTTTGGTAATGACAATATTTATCGGGTAAAGTCAGCCAAGATGCTAGCAACTTGTTTGCATTTGCTACAGGGTACGCCATACATCTATCAGGGTGAAGAACTGGGAATGACTAATGTTCGGTTCACGGAATTAGCAGATTATCGAGATGTGGAAATGTTCAATATGGTTCGAGACAAAAGGGAAGCAGGTTGGACAGATGACCGTATTTGGGAAGCAATCTATGCAAAAGCACGTGATAATGCACGGACACCTTTCCAATGGGATGCTACAGCAAATGCTGGCTTTACGTCTGGAACACCTTGGATACAGGTGAATCCTCGTTACATTGACATAAATGTGGAATCAGCAGTCGCAGATTCAAACTCCGTCTTTCATTATTATCGGCAGCTGATAGTTCTACGAAAACAGCTACCAATTATCACAGTGGGTGCATTTGAACTCTTGTTAAGGGAAGACCCAAATGTATTTGCTTACAAAAGAATTAGTGAGCAAGAGACTTTGATTATTCTATGTAATTTCTCTGACCAAATAATACCGATTACGGACAGGCAGTTGCAAACGCAAATCGATTCAGCTGAAATAATTTTGGCAAATGAAGTGATCGAGCGACGTCACGTTTTGTCACCATATCAAGCGATTGTATACCGAAAAAGGAGTTCAAGTGATGGCAGAATTACTACTAGAGAACATCTTTAAAAGTTATGACAAGAAAACTAGTGTTGTAACAAATTTTAACCTACAAATAGCTGACAAGGAGTTCATTGTTTTTGTTGGACCTTCAGGTTGTGGGAAAACAACAACCTTGCGAATGATTGCTGGTCTAGAAGAAATTACAAGTGGGGACCTTTATATTGATGGGAAATGTGTCAACTTGTTGGCACCTAAGGATCGTGATATTGCAATGGTCTTTCAAAACTATGCCTTGTATCCACATATGACCGTTTTTAATAATATGGCCTTTGGCTTGAAATTGCGGAAATTCTCAAAAAAAGAAATCGATCAGCGCGTGCGAGAAGCAGCAAGAATATTGGATATAGAATTGTTACTTGATCGCAAGCCGAAAGCTTTATCTGGTGGGCAGCGGCAACGTGTAGCACTTGGTAGGGCAATTGTACGTGATGCCAAAGTTTTTCTCATGGACGAACCATTATCAAATTTAGATGCAAAACTCCGTGTGCAAATGCGGTCAGAAATAGCGAAGCTACACCAAAGATTGAATACGACTACTATTTATGTAACACATGATCAAACCGAAGCAATGACCATGGCTACTCGTCTAGTAGTCATGAAAGATGGTGTAATACAGCAGGTCGGAACGCCAAAACAGGTATACAATGAACCTGAAAACATCTTTGTGGCAGGGTTTATTGGATCACCAGCCATGAACTTCTTTCGCGCAACCGTGGGTGAATCTCAGATGATGATTAATGGCAACCCGTTTGAAATAGCTCCGGACAAATTGCATTTACTAACAGCACAGGGCTATGTAGGACAAGAAATCATCATTGGGTTACGACCAGAGAATATTTTCTACTTGCCTGAAACAACTGTGATGTCCAATCAAATTGAGGTGCTTGTGGAAGTTGCAGAATTAATGGGTGCTGAGACGATGCTGTTTGCGAAGTATGTGGATCAGAATTTGGTTGCCAGAGTTGATGCAAATACAGATGTGAAAACCAATTCAATGATTACACTTAACTTGAATATGCGTGCGGCACATTTCTTTGATGTGAAAACTGAAAAACGAATTTGCTAGTTTGAGCTGGCAACCTCTAGGGCTAAAGCAACAGCTTTAGTGCTTGAAGGTTTTCGGATTGATGTTTGTTTCTTTTAAGAAACTTTTATAAAGAATACTTACGGAGGGCGAAAGCCCTTTTTTCATTATAATAAAAACACTATAATGGTTTGAATAGATTATATATAAGGATGGTAAGATGAGGATACAGGCAGAAGTTTATCAACAAGATGTGTTAGTAGTTGCACCGCTGTTAATTGGGAAAATTCTTGTTCGTCGTTTGCCAACTGGTGAGCAGTTGCGATATAGAATTATTGAGACAGAGGCATACCGCGGAGAAGAGGATACAGCTTGCCATGCACGAGTAGGAAAGACTAATCGAACAGCTACTTTATATCAGCACGGTGGTATTGCCTATGTGTATTTGTGTTATGGAATCCACTTTCTGTTTAATGTGGTAACAGGGTCAGTAGACAATCCGCAAGCCGTTCTCATTAGAGGTGTTGAGGGTTACAATGGACCAGGAAAGCTAACTAAAGCAATGCAAATTGATAAAAATATGAATGGAATTGATTTGGCTTCTTCAGCAGATATTTGGATTGAAGATGATGGCACGAAACAAAAGTATGAAACTTCGAAACGAATTGGTATTGATTTTGCTACAGAATATTATCGGAATATTGAGTGGAGATATGTGATAAAGTCATGAGTGATGAACCTTTCTTCGTATTTTCTCTAGCCAAATGATATTGATAGAGAGATAATAGAGTTAGAAAACTCACAAATTTTATGGATTTTCACACTTTATGAAAGCATCTTGAAGGTGATCAATTGAGTAATAAAACAAGTTTCTTGAAAAGTGGCCATTTGCCAACTTTGGTTTCATCATTTATGTATTTTGATATTAGTTTCATGATATGGGTGATGGTTGGAGCAACAGCTAATTTCATCGCAGAAGATTTTGATTTAACGGATATTGAGAAAGCAGTTATGGTAGGGATACCGATTCTAGGAGGTTCTTTGCTAAGAATTCCTATCGGGATTTGTGCTGATAAATTTGGTGGTAAGCGAATGGGGATCATCGGAATGTTATTAACGATGATTCCGCTTCTTTGGGGTTGGTTATTTGGTGACTCATTGTCGCAAGTACAAGCATTTGGATTTTTATTAGGAATAGCGGGTGCAAGCTTTGCAGTGGCATTGCCTTTAGCAAGTAGGTGGTACCCACCTGAACATCAAGGACTTGCGATGGGGATTGCTGGAGCAGGAAACAGTGGGACAGTGTTAGCAACTTTTTTTGCGCCGAAAATAGCAGAGGCACATGGTTGGCATAGTGTTTTTGGATTGGCGCTATTTCCTTTGTTGATTGCATTTATTGTATTTGTCATATTTGCAAAGGATTCTCCCAATAAACCACCAGCACAGAAATTCACACATTATTTTCAGTTATTACTGAAAAAAGAGGCGTGGTTATATAGTTTCTTCTATGGTTTATCATTTGGAGGATTTGTCGGATTCGCAAGCTACCTTCCGATATTTTTTAAGGATGAATATTTGGTAAGTAAAGTGCAGGCAGGAAACCTTGTGGCGCTGATTGTGCTTGCAGGAAGCTTCATTCGACCTGTTGGCGGTTACTTGGCAGATAGATTCGGAGGGGTAAACCTGCTTGTTAAATTGTATACAATGGCGGCAGCAGTATTATTTGTGATTGGCTTCTTACCTTCCAAATTAATTACCGTGGCTCTATTAGTATTGACGATGCTGATATTCGGGATTTCAAACGGATCGCTTTTTCAGGATATTCCAACACGGTTTCCAAAGGAAGTCGGTATTTTCACTGGACTTGTAGGAGCAGCAGGAGGGCTTGGAGGCTTTGTTCTGCCTTATATTCTCGGGAGCTTCAAGGAGTACACAGGCTCGTTTTCTTATGGCTTTTGGATAATAGCAGCTTTATATTTAATAGCGTTATTCGCTCTGATTTGGCTAAAAAAATCTTGGGTTAGAACCAAGGAATCACTTTAAAAAATTCTAATGAATTATTGGCGATTTTTGCATCAGGCAGAACATATTGGGTTATCGAATCTATGAGTAATAGATATTGGTCGTAAAAAGCGTAATCTGCTCAATTTAAATGCCTGAAAATTTTATTTTTAATATGCCGACAGTATTTCGAAAAATGAAGGTCTTTAAATATAGATAGAGAAAAATAAAAGTTTTCTATTTATTAAGTTGTTGCTGGTGAGCAATATCTTCTTGATCTCTCCTTGGATATTGCTCTGTGATGGTTTGAAATCACTTCATAGGTAAGACGATCCCTATGACTAGAGCTGTTTTCACCATGACAATCCTGCGCAAATACAAAACCAACAAACACATTCTGAAGCACAAATGCTGATGAATGTGTTTTGGTGTATAGTATATTTATTTCGCATCGAATTCTAATTAACGATTTGTATCAGCTCATTAAAATTTCTTGCAATCGGGACTTAGTCTTTTTTGTAGTCAGGGCTCGATGTGCCTCCATGCTTTTCAATTAAGAAGGTCTCGCCAATAATCATACCTTTATCAATGGCTTTGCACATGTCATAAACTGTGAGTGCAGCAACTGAAGCGGCAGTAAGTGCTTCCATTTCAACACCAGTTGTTCCCTTGGTTTTGACAAAAGAAATGATCACTAATTGATGCTGATCTTGTTTTGTTTCCCATTTAAATTGGATGTCGATTCCTTGTAAACCAAGTGGGTGGCACATTGGTATAATATCAGAAGTCTTTTTCGCTGCCATTATTCCAGCTATTTGTGCCACTGCCAGCACATCGCCTTTCTTGATTTGATGGTTGATAATATGTGTGTAGATTTCATTATTCACGAAAATACTTGACTGAGCTGTCGCAGTGCGTACAGTTTCAGGTTTATCAGAAACGTCGACCATCTTGGCGCGACCAGACTCATTGAAATGGGTAAGCTTTGACATGGGTTCACTTCCTAGACTTTTTTTATAAAAGTTGCTTGCTTGTTCAAATTCTTCTTGTGTATTCATATTATACAATGCCATTGAGCTTATATCTTGATTGAATTGTGATCGATAGTTAACATTCAATTTCTGCAAAAACCTTATTAAGTATCGCTGGTTTTGCAACAATTCATTAGTTAGTATTGGTAAGATTCTTCGATGATAGATTGCAAACAATGGATGATGCTGCTCATTAATAAGTGGTACAACAGCGTCGTAATCACCAACAGCTTGAAGCAGCTCTTCAGTTAATGATTTCGAGACGAAAGGCATATC
>JAVBKB010000129.1:0-15630 GCA_031554275.1 Caryophanales bacterium
GTCTTTCCAGGCGGCTATTTTTATTGAAATAAACCTCTTGTATCAATACAAACAAAGTAAATGTGTATAAAACTTAGTTTCTTTTTATGTGTAATTCTAGTAAAATTGTCATTGAACTAATATGTTCTAATAATTTTAAAGGGAGATACATATGAAGAAATTATTGGTTGCATTATTGTCTTTAATATTAGTCTTTGGATTGACAGCTTGTGGTGGTGAAGAGAAAGCTGGCACCAAGGAAGGAGATACCAATGAATTAGTAGGAACATGGCTTGGAGTGGATGATCAAAAGCTAAAAATGGTTTTCACTAAAGACAAAGTTACCGTAAATGGGGATTCGGGAAGCTATGAAATAGAAGGCGGATCAAATATTATCATGACTAAGGGTGATGAAAGTCTAACGATTTCTTTTGAGGTAAATGGAAATGAATTGATTTTAACTGAAGATGGCGACGAAGAAATTTTGTATAAAAAAGGAAGTAAAGAATACGAAAATGCAGTAACCGCAAAAGAAAAAGAAATTGAAAAATTATTAGAAGGAAAAGTCAAGATTCCAGAATCTTATTTTAAAACTCAGGAGCAAGTCGAGTCTGAATTTGAAGCTGCAGGATTAAAAGTCGAATTTTTCCCTTACAACTTTGATAGTTCAGCGACTACTAATAAACGGTATTTAAAAAAAGGTGAATGCAATCAAGTAGAGGAACAATCGGCCAGGCAGTACTTTGATCGTGATAAAGTCGGTGATAAGTTTGGGTTCTATGCCGATAAAGGCGCAACCATTAACATTGGTTATTCTGACCATGATTTTGATGGAACAAAGGGTGAAAAATAGTAACTAAATAGTCACCTTCTCAAGTGGCTATTATTATTGAAATAAACCTCTTGTATCAATATAAACAAAGTAATCATGTACGAAATTCGGTTTCTTTTTATGTGTAATTCTAGTAAAATTGTCATTGAACTATTATGTTCTAATAATTTTAAAGGGAGATACATATGAAGAAGCTTTTGATTGTGTTGTTAGGTTTGATTCTGGTATTAGGTTTGTCGGCTTGTGGCGAGAAAGATGAAAAGACAGATGCTAAAACAGAGGATACATCTAAAAGTGAAGAAAAGACATCAAATGATAAAAAAGAGGAAGAAAAAGTAACTAAAACGACTAAAGAAATGACTGCGGAAGAAAAAGCGGTCATATATAAAAAGAATGTGGAAGTATTATTGAATGGAAAGGTCAAGGTGCCTAGTACCGAGTTTAAAACACAAGAACAGGTTGAAGCAGAACTCGGAGCAGCAGGATTAAAAGTGAAATTCGTTGTTGCTAATTTTGATAGTACCGCTGCCTTTGGGAAACACTTTTTGAGAAAAGGGGAGTGTAAGTCCGTATTTGGAGACTATCAACCGGCTATCAGGTATTGCGCTTCCGACGAAGTCGGAGATAAACAGGGGTATTATGCTGACGAAGGTGAAACTATTATTGTTGGCTATTCCGACCATGATTTTGATGGAACAAAGGGTGAAAAATAGTAACTAATAAGTCGTCTTTCCAGGCGGCTATTTTTATTGAAATAAACCTCTTGTATCAATACAAACAAAGTAAATGTGTATAAAACTTAGTTTCTTTTTATGTGTAATTCTAGTAAAATTGTCATTGAACTATTATGTTCTTAATAATTTTAAAGGGAGATACATATGAAGAAGCTTTTGATTGTGTTGTTAGGTTTGATGATGGTTTTAGGTTTGTCGGCTTGTGGCGAGAAAGATGAAAAGATGGATGCTAGAACCGAAACTAAAGCAGATGCAACGTCTAAGAGTGAAGAGGAGACAAAAGCCGAAACTAAGGTAGAGGAAAGCAGCGCAACTCAAAAAATCAACGAATCCGCAACATACTCAGGCATGATTATTGTTGGTGAAGACATTCCCGTGGGTTCTTACGACATAAAGCCGGCTGCTAATGACGATACAGCGATCAAAATTTTTGAAGATGAAAACGCAAAGGAAAACGATGTTTATAAATACGAATGGTTATTTCCAGCCGATGACAATGGACCGGCAGATGAATTAAAATCATATGTTTTAAGAAAAGGTTACATTTTGGATATAAGTGACAATGCGGAATTTAAAAGAGTAAAGTAGTATGGAATAAAAAGTAGTCATTTTAGGTTACTATTTTTTGCGGAAATCCTAACTATATCATGAAGCGTGTTAGCAGATATTTAAAAGGGTAATTTACAAAATTTTTAGTTTCTTTTTATGTGTAATTCTAGTAAAATTGTCATTGAACTATTATGTTATAATAATTTTAAAGGGAGATACATATGAAGAAGCTTTTGATATTATTGTTAGGTTTGATGCTGGTATTAGGTTTGTCAGCTTGTGGCGAGAAAGATGAAAAGACGGATGCTAAAACAGAAACTAAAACAGATGATGAGAAAACGGAGGTAGGTACTTTAAAAAATCCTATTCCTGTTGGAGATTCTTTTACGTTTGATTTAAAAAAGGAAGTAAAGGAAAAGAAGGTTGATTTAGAAATTCGGATGACGGTTCAAAGTATCATTAGAGGTGAAGAAGCATGGAAACTAATACAAGCGGAAAATTCAACCAATAAGCAAGCCCCTGAAGGAATGGAGTATGCGTTAATAAAAATAAACGGTGAATTAACAAAGTCAAGTGATCCAGAATATGAATACTATTTTAATAGCCAAGATTTTTATTCATATGACTCAAAAGGGATTGCTATGCCTGGAAAATTTGTCGTTGAACCAGATGCGTTTGGAGGGCTAGTTACTGTTGGCGGTTCTAAAGATGGAATGGTGGCTTTGTTAGTACCGATCAATGCTGAATTTTTTATAAAGTATAATACAAGTAAGCCATATTACTTTGCAAGTAAATAAAACAATCTTAGTCACCTTTTCAGGTGGCTATTTTTATTGAAATTATCTTCTTGACCTAATGCACAAACGAAGAACAATATGATTGATCATGCCGAATTGTTTGTTATCGATTCACTTGTGCAAGAAAATGGGTTTGGTAGATATCAGCAAAAAAAGTCACTCGAACGAGTGACTTTTTCTATGCAGAAATTAAAATGGAGGGGAGAATATGCATGCCGATTTTAACTAGAAAATATGTGCAATTCAATGATCTAGTCATTGACAACTTCGATATGTTGACGAGCGCAGATCTAAGTGGTGGATTTAAAACCGAAACGCAAAGCTACAGTTTTGGTCATGGAAGTTATGCGCCATCTAAAGCACGGCAACAATTTGCTGAGGAGCAACAACTTAGCATGACTTTGAAGCTGGATACTAGAAAGCTAAGCTGCGACCAACGAAAGTTTTATAAAGATTATGTGCTTATGAATCTATTGTTGTTTGGCAAGCTGTGGGCGATAGAGGGAGAACAACTTCTTTGGACCAATGCTTTTGTGAAGAGTTACAGCGAATCTTACTCAACTGAAAGATACACAATCAACATTGACATTGATCTAACGCTGTATGAAGGGATTTGGCATAAAGCGGATTCGAGAAAAGTATTTCTACAACCGTATAGTGCTTGTAACTTTGAGGATTGCCTCGATTTTCGAGAGATCGATGAGTGTTTGGATTGTTGTACCACATGTATACAACCCAAACAACAGCCTTGCGCCAAATGTCTTTGCGAGTGCGACTATTTGAATGCTGAAAACTCACTTTGCGAGTTGAAGAAAGAGATAGCAGCCAGCTTCTATGGTCAATGTAATGATACCTACAAAATTATATATAACTGTGAGGCTGGCGAAAAGATTTGGGGATATGAAAAAATGCTTGGTGATAAAATCTGCAAGGCTGATAGTTGTAAAAGTATCATTGCAGGTCAGTTCTATAGTGATACGATTGTTGATAGTACAAATGTAACGATAACCATAATTGGCACTGTGAAGGATCCTCTTATCACGATAAACAATAATACCATGCAGATTCTTGGAGAATACTCAGGTGAGCTTAAATTGCTTCCAAATGGTGATATCTATTATCAAGCTGATAAGTGTTGTCCAGAGGTTGTAATCGACATTGATAACCTAGTCATACCAGACGGTAATATGTTTGGGTTTTTAGTGCATCACGGAAACAACAGCATCATCGTAGAAACAAACAACTGCTGTGACATGACATGTGTCTATGTCAAAACAGACAGATTAACAATATAAAATAGGAGTGATAAAATGTCTAACTATTGCGAGGCTTGTGGGAGTTTAAAAGAATATGCACCTAACTTTGTTCTAAACGGGATTACGGATAGTGAATGCAAAAGTCTAGGGCAAAACAAGGGACTAAATAGTGCTTTATCAGTGTTGCACAACAACTGTCAAGATTTAAATGATATGCTTGATTGTTTGATTGGCGCACATCAAGATAAATTGCCAAGTTACGATGTTTGCGATTGGAAAGAGTATATAAACGAGCTAATGTCTAATTTGTATAACATGGAAAAGGCAATGATTTGCTCTGAGTGCGGTCAATGGACAGAGATCGAGAAGCTATGGGCAGAAATAGATAGAATTTGGAAAGAGCTAGAAAAGATTTGGACAGAAATAAGAAAGATCCAAGATGATATAGCTGATTTAAAGGATCTGGTCGAATGCCTTCGGCAAGCAATCAGCACAATTAATAATACGGACTTTACACCACGAGTGACAAATCATCGTTATGGGGGAATTCAAGGTGTAAGTGGTTTTTACAGAGAGATTCTTGATGATTATAATTTCGATATTTTCATGGATAGTGTTACTGGTGATGACGGATCTGTAGTTGCTGATAAAGATTACTATGTTACTGTTCATATGTGTGGTGATTTAACAAAAGGTTCAGGGCCGATTATTGAGGAAGTGACAGTTCATGCAAGTGAGACGCCTTATAATGATAATTTAAAAACACTGACAGGGAGACACTTTTCAACGACTCAAGGAGGCGACCTATCGATTGGAATGAGTGCATCTTTGTTCGTTCCGAAAGGTCAGTATCTGAAATTTCATGTAGTGGGAACATCCGATGGTGGCGCTCCTGTCGAGGGAAAATTCAGAGTGCATCAAGTATCCGTTATGTGGGTTCCTGCTTTCACAATTGATTTGCCTAACTGTAGTCCAGTGCTACTGCAATCAGATTTATTGTCTGTAGATGATAGCGATGGCTAATGCTGATTTTTTCTTCGAAATTATTAAATACGGTAAAGTTGTAGCTAGAGGTAAGCAAACCCTAAACACTTTAGGCTGGGATAATGAATTGATGACTATTCCGTCAACAGAGGTTGTTTTGCCAATTACGTACTCAAGTTATATTAATGGTCGAGTAGAGATAAAGCTATTCGTAAACAGGAAAGTATTTCATGGAATCGTCACCGAGTATGAATTAAACAAAATCGATGAAACAATTTCCGTTAATCTGTCGCATATTATCCATGAATGGGACAATAATCAACTTACCACTAATTTAGCTATTAAAAATAGAACTTTAGGTGGCATTTACGACACAATTGATTTTAAATACTCAAACGAGTGGGAAATGAACTATCTACAAGATTCTTCAAACCGAACGATTGATTACGTCTACAGTCGACAAGGTAAGCTTCAAGGGTTGACTAAGACTTGCGAACTGACTAGCGACTTGTTTTGGCGAGTCGGCTTTTGCCAAGATCGTTCTACTCGGTCAATTGACATTGGAGTTTTTGGAGAGAAAAAACCTTATGTCTTTTCGACAAAGCCAAGCGGAAAGCAGAACATCAGAATCATAACTGAGCCAAGCATCAAGCATGACTTTGACAACGTGATCAATGTAGCAGTCGTTTATGGCGAAAAATCAGATAGCGGAATGTCAAGTATGAGTTTGCGTGAAGTTTTCAATGATCCTAGTATCCAAGATCCAAACTTTCCGGTTGTCATTTTAAATTCAGGAATAAATAACGAAAGACGCTATGACTATGTAGACTTTCCGAAACTTGCACCCAATAATGACCTAGAGTATGCAGTGATCGACACAGAAAGTATCGCACTTGAAGCCGGTGTTGTAATTGAGGGTTCCTTTTCGTTTAATGATTTAGCGCCGTTTAATACGAATTCGGAAGAGATAACTGATTCAGATAGAATCGTAGCATCTAAGACAGCATATGAAGCAGCCATAAAAAAGCTAAAGCAGTCAAGACGAACTTATCAGATAGAAATCGCTGTTGAGGAATTGCCTTGTGATGTAAATGTTGGCGATAGGATTAGATTACTATACGACAATCAATTGTTGATCATTGAAGAATGCTCGAAATATATGAAGAAAATCCTGAGCATGGATGACTGGTTTTATCTCACTAGGATTGGATATGAAATTGATGCTACTGGTGTTGAGATGAATGTTGTCACTTTGGACAAATTCCTGAACACAAACAGGGAGAGTGAGCGACAATGAGAATAACGTACGATTCTGCAATAAACAGATTGGCCGAGCGTTCACATGATAGATTCACAGAAAGTTGGCAAAGCAATTTTCAAAGAAGAAATAAAGTTGTAGACATTTATGGCATGGAGTTTAACAGGCAGGGAGATGCGGCTCACCCTGCTGTTTTTTATGTATCAGTTAGTCCTGATCTAATCTATTATGAGCGATTCGAGTTCAAAATCATTATTGATAAGTTCGCAATACCTGTTGCTGCAAACGGAATTTCATCGGAAGTTGTCACGATTCAAGAAACGAGCTTGGCAGTTGGTAATACTAATTTAAATGCTAATTCAGCAATCGATCGAAACAACAATGTCACAACAACTATCACACCTAGTTCGCATGATCATATAATCACACCGAACCCGCACGGACATCTAGCGTTGTCGCATTCGCATCAAATATCTGCTGGAATGTCGTTGTTTGATAGTGATGCTGTTGATTACGAAATATTTATCGAAGGTGTCAACCTTACTCCGTATTTCAAGGCTCAATTTATCGGCAATTGGATAACGGGAGAAGGCGTGTTTCCTAGTGCTGATTTATCTAATTATGATGTACTTAAAGCAGTTGGGTATATGAGTGACTTGGAACGCGAAATGATTTTAAAACCAGGTTATAAAAGGATTGAATTGAGAGGCAACGGAGTATTCAATGCTACGTTAGTCAACTATCTTAAATATTCACACATTAACCGCTAGGAGATCTTATGAACAAACATGATGAAAAAGTGAAACGGATGAAAGAACACCTGATTACACATCAAGCAGATTACCAAACAGTTGTCAGTTTATTCAAAACGGAAAGCGATTCTATCAAACATGAACGATATCAAAAGAAAACTCTAATGATGAAAGAAATAATGAAATTCAAGAAAGAAGGTGTGGTTGGTGGAGAACAAACATAGCACAGATGGCATTGCCGAGGACATAATCAGAAGCTTTGTTCAAGTTGCAGTTGCTGAAATGCATATGAAGACATTGTTGGAAAAGCGAGTTAGCGAGTTGGAAAATGGCATGATTGATTTAAACAAAGAATTAGATCGACAACTAAGCGAGATTGGTAACTTGAAAGCGGAACTAGAAGCATTGGCAGAACTCCGTAGAGCTGACATGCTTTTTTTGTTCGAACTGTATGGCGGGACTGGTGATAAAGAACAATGGTGTATGGTAAAGCATTTAGGCATCTCTTCGATCACCGCTTTCGAAGCTTGGCAAGCAAGCAACGACAATGAGTTTTTGCTATCTGCAGCTTTGAGAAAAAATCAGTTGTTCATAAAGGCGATCACAAAGTTCTTAGGTGTGGAAATAACTGAGTGCGCGGCGTGTTTTGCCGACATTTTGAAAGGAGCGAAAAATAATGAAACCAGCAATTTGTAATTCAGATTCTAAACAGCCTGTACTTCCGGTTGCTTGTCCAGATGATTATTGGCAAGTCAGGGTCGATGATTTGTCAGAAGTCATGGATCCAAGTCGTGATCATGCGTATATACTTCCAGACAACAGTGTGTGGGTATTGTCTCATGACGGAGCGGAACTCATTCGAATTACTGACGATGGCAGTTGTGACTGTGACTTGCCTGTAAATGTTTCGGAATTAGCAAACGATGCTAATTATCAAACAGATATTGATGTCAACACAAAGATAGCTGAAGTATTTAGCGATATTCCTACTGATGTGTCTGAGCTAGGGAACAGTGTGCATTATCAAACGGATATCGAAGTAGGTGCAAAGATCGAAACCGCCCTTACTGGAATAACACAATTTGACTATAAGGTTGTGGAATCATTGCCTTCTAACGGTCGAAAAGGAATAATTTATCTAGTGCCTGATTCAGGCGTCGAGCATACAGAGTACATTTGGTTAGTTGACAAGTACGAGCAATTAGGAAAGAGCATTGTTTCTTCGGTTGCCAATTACTATGTCTCCCCTACTGGTAACGATGCAGCTGACGGATTGACAGCGGCGACACCAAAAAAGACTATCAATTCTGTTGTGACGTTAGTAAAATCCAAGCACAACATAAATGGAATTACCGTGAACCTGGCAGCCGGAGACTACAATGAAGATATTGCTCTTGTTGGCGTGAGTGTAACTGGAGCATTTAATATAAGAGGAGCAGGGATGGGAACTTGCTGGATTCGTAGCATTTCAGTGAATGCGTGTTACATTGCAGTTGGTAGTGTTTCTGTGGGAGCTCTGTCTCTCGCTTCTGGGGCAACGTGTAACGCCCCAATACCAGGAATCAAGTTCGAACGTCCATCCTCCTCTTCATCAGTTGCGCTTTCAGTTAAAGATGGATCACGTTTTGGAACATCGAATTTGTTTATTGGAGGAGCTTATAAAACTGGGATTTTGGTTGCTAATAACTCTTATGCGAATGCGTCGAATATCACTTTTGATGTTGGAACGTCAGTGACAGATGCAATGTTTAATGCATCTGTTGACAGCCACATCACAATTGCAGGCATATTCTCAGGCACATTCACAGGCAAAAAATATATCGTAGCCACATTAGGATCTGTCTTAAGTAGCAAAGTACCAGCGGTTCCTCTCAATATATTAATACCAGGAACGATTGACGGGACAAAAACAGATGTTGTCGATAATGCTGGGGTTGTGTCGATATTTAAAGGACCTGAAGTTATGCCGATGCAAATAACCAAACAAGCAAAGGTTATTCCTGTTTGGGGTGAAGATGGTCAATCATATACTGTAACTGGTTATAAATATGACCCACCGTACTATGACCTTGAAGGTGCTTTTTTTCTCGATGGTTCTACAAATAACGAATATTTAAGGAATTCCGCATTAACAGGTAGACTATACCCCGTTTATCACAACGTTTCTACTATACAAATTGGTATGACCATGTATGATTTATTCCCACATGAAGTTGAGGGGGCAATTGGCACGGTAACTTATTCGGGCTTTGTTGGTAAATAAATCGGGCAAAAAAAAGAAATTTGAAAGGAGAAAACAAATGCAATTATTAACCGGATTAACAACAATGCTATCAAAAATGATCGAAAATAAGAGTTTCATATTTGGGAGTATAGCCGCGGTGGTTAGTGCGTTTTTTACCAAGTTGACAGGCATTACAGACCTTGATATCATCCACATTCAACTGATGGGGATTTTAATCGGGATAATCCTCTGCGACTATCTGCTTGGCAACCGTATAGCAAAGAAAAACAAGACTTATGAGAGTGGGATAGCTATCGATGCCCTGATCCGAGACGGGATCATGATTGCTTTGTCGACAGTCTGCTATTTAGTGGATCAAGTATTAGGTACGGGAGCATTAATCTTCGCAATATTTGTGTTTGCGTTGTGCTATCACAATGTACAATCGATTGTTGCAAACATCTATGTCATTGGTTGGCAAAAACATTTCCCGATTTGGTTGTTTAATTGGGTAGATTCCGAGATTCGGGCAAAATTCCAGAGAATAGAAACCGCTAAAGAAAGCGGGGGAACTGATCTTGATAGAGATTCACGAACAACTAGTAAATAAATTAAAATATCCACTCAAATGCACATACACTATGTCTGCTGAGTATCTCACTGTCCACAACACAGATAATGATGCCTCTGCTGCTAACGAGATAGCATATATGGCTCGGAATTTGAAATCGACGAGTTATCATTTTGCAGTAGATGGCAAAGAGGTTATCCAAGCTATTCCGCTCGATCGCAACGCCTGGCATGCGGGAGATGGATCAAAGGGGAAGGGTAATAGAAAATCTATCGGAATCGAAATCTGCTACAGCTTATCTGGTGGTGATCGATATTACAAATCTGAAGCGAATGCAGTAAAGCTTATCGCTCAACTGTTGGTGGGATTTGGATGGGATATTGATCGAGTCAAGCAACATCACGACTGGTCTGGGAAAAATTGCCCTAGTCGAATTAGAAAAGAAGGACGATGGAGCAGTTTCTTGGAAGAGATTCAAAAAACCATGAAACTGCTATCTGGTTGGGTAGCTGGAGCGATTGGTAGAAAGTATTACAAAAACGGTGTGGCTCAAAAAGGTTGGATAGTCGATGGTGATTATTGGTACTACTTAGACACTGAATCTGATGTAATGGTTTCTGGTTGGCTCAAGTGGGACAATAGATGGTGGTATTTAAAACCGACAGGCGAAATGATAGCAAATGAATGGCTTAGATACAAAGACAATTGGTTTTGGTTAAAATCAAATGGTCAAATGGCAGCTAGTGAATGGGTCGCCTGGAACGATAAATGGTACTATCTTGATCAAGAGGGCATTATGATGGACAATCGCTGGCGATTGATTGATGGGAACTGGTATTATTTTAACGCAGGTGGATCAATGCTCATCGGTTGGCTAGAATGGAATAGAAAAAAATATTATTTAAACGAGCATGGAGCTATGGTTACTGGTAAGCAGCAAATTGACGGGAAGTCATACGATTTTGATGCTGAGGGAGCTTTAGTTGAAGAGATAAAAACACCCACTTCCTAGAAGAGGGTGTTTTTTCATGCTTGTGAACGATTATAAACATCTAATTTTTCATGCTTCAGCGCATCTTGCAAAACTTGTGAAAGATTTTTCCAAGTTGGTCTTTACAGTATGTATGAGGGAGGTCTTATTGACCGCTCTATTCTCCATTCCGATTTTCACAATGTAAATACATAATAATCATGAGTTAAATTGCTTATGTTCGTTTTATCCAACGTTTTTAAAGCAGAAACCATCGAATGATAACAGAGCAGATCCAGTGCAACATTTGGATCTGCTCTGTTTTTATTACAAGACATCCCAAATTAGTGACGAATAATCGCAGACTAAATGGAAAGGATACTTTACATGAAAATAAAATCGTGATAAGATGTGAACGGAAAGCTTACTTTACATTCGGTTTAGAGGTGTAGATTTGAAAAATAGACTTGAGGAAATCAGAAAGCAAAATGGAATTAAGCAGGAGGAACTTGCTGAGAGCTTGGAAGTGTCAAGGCAAACTATCGGTTCACTTGAAAACGGACGCTATAATCCGTCCATCATATTAGCTTTTAAAATAGCGAAATTTTTCAACAAAAGTATTGAAGAAATATTTATATACGAGGTGGATGAAAATGATGGGAAATAATAAGAGGTTCAAAAAACATATTCTATTGTCGGTTCTTGGGCTGTTGCTTATGGCAAGTGGGCTAATAGTAGTGAAATCATTTCCCGAATTACAGCCAATGATAAAAGTAATTCCCTTTCTTTGTTTTGGAATTGGGGCAGGTATCTTTGGAGAGAATTTGGGGTCAGCGGTCAACACATACATTTTTTTGAAAAATCCATTAGAAGCTAAAAAATTTGAAATTGAAGAAAAGGATGAACGTAATACAATTATCAAAAATAAAGCGAAAGCAAAAGCCTATGACCTGATGTTAATGATGTATGGTGCTTTGATGTTATCTTTTGCCCTACTGGGGGTTGACTTATATTTAGTTGTAACTTTAGCTGTCATGTATCTCATTATAAACATGTCTAATATGTACTATTTACTCAAGTTTCAAAAAGAAATGTAACATTAGTCTGACCTGAATAGCGAAGGTAACTTTCGTGTGCATTGAATAGTCTCAGAAACCTACACCCTAGGTTTCGAGACTTTTTTAAATAGTGTTGTGATAGAATAAATACATAAACATTTTCGAATTATTGGAGACGTTGCAATGGATAAAATAATGAAAGCAGACAGACTTCTATATGCATTTGATTGGGAAGGTTATCCAATGAGTGGTTGTGCTGAGTATGATGAAGTATCGTAATTTGTTGGAGTATCGTAAATGAAGGAGGCGCATATGGGACACAATCTTCGAGCTTTTATTGGGCGGAGAAATGCTGTTTGCGAATTAGCAAATGATTGGCGAAGGGAAGCTACATTTCTTCCACAAGATTTTGCATTGCTGTTCTTAACGGATGATTTGTTTGATGATATTACTGAGTTAGCAGACATGAATAATCACGAGGATTGTTCAGTTCTTGTGCACTTTACTACTGCGATTGCTCAAGTTATGGAAATGAAATCTTTTCGCACTTCTTTGGCGTACATTGAAACGGATTACTTCGGAGGTTATGGTACACAAGCTGGAGTTCTCTATGCTGATGGGAAAATTGATATCAGACCAACTAAGGATGAGAACATTATCAATGTGATCCTACAAAGGCTAGGTGTTTACCAAAAAATGGGATGGATGAATTTGAAAGCATTCAGCTGAATGCTTATAGATATGATAATTAGATGATGTAGATTCAATGTAGGGAGATAAAAATGGGTAATATTGAGAAATTCGATTTTGTTGCAAATCAGTATGATACACCTGAAAGAATTGAAATGTCAAAAATAATATCAGATGCAATTCGTAAGCAAGTAGAAAATACGAATGAAAAGTCAGTAATCGATTTTGGTTGCGGTACAGGACTTGTCGGGTTGAATCTGCTCGACGTTTTTCAAACAGTCCTCTTCATCGATGCATCCCAAAACATGGTTGAAGTTATTAGTAATAAAATTAAAAATTTGAACATCAAGAATGCAGAAACATTATGCTGTGATTTGGAAACAAAACAACCGAAGAATTTGCACGCTGATTACATCATTTTGTCGCAAGTGCTACTACATATAAAGGATACAAAACAGATTTTGTCTCGCCTTTATTCAGTGTTGAAGAAGGGAGGTCACTTGTTGATAGTTGATTTTGATAAAAACGAGTCCATTGTTTCTGACGAGGTGCATAATGGATTTGAGCAGGATAGACTAATTGAAACGATTAACGGAATTGGATTCGAAAAAGCCGAAGCAAAAACTTTTTATCATGGCAAAAGGATATTCATGAATCAAGCTGCCTCTCTTTTTATCCTTGATGCTATTAAGTAAAAAATTCGCGACTGGGATGAGTGGTCCAAATTCCACACCTTGGCTCAAAGTTCGCGATAGTATAGGGAAGGTGAAATATGGGGAAATTGAGTGATATCAAGGGTTTACTACAGCAAGCGTACGCAACAACACTAGCGGATCAGTGTCAGCCAGAAAATACGCAAACCTTATCTGGTTTCGAAAAGAAATTTAATATCAAAATCCCAACTGATTATCGTTGGCTTTTGGAAGAGTTTGGTGCTTGTTATTTTGAAGACCCATGGCTGTACACAATTCGCGATTTAGACGGAGAATACCCTCAATTTCTACACATCTATGCCAAGTATCAAGAAGGCTACACAATGCCTGGAAACATCGATCCATTTCCAATTGGCGGTTTCGGAGAAGGTAGTTTGGCATTTATAGATCAGGTCTCTGGTAAAATATTTATGCTGATCCATGATTGTTTTGAGGATGTTCCAATTGAAGAGATTGCAGGATCTTTTACAGAGTTGATGGAGCGGAAAGCGAGAATCGCAATTGAAATTGAAGCGGCAATAAACGGTGAGTAACTAGCAAGTGTTGTTGCCACGAAAAAAAGTTAGTGAGAGAATTTATGGTTAATAATTGCTATGTCTAGTTAGAAGGCTAGACAATTTATATGAATGGAGTCGGACTATGAAAACAACAAATTTATCATCAGCACAATGCGAAGAGTTACTCAAGCGATTAAAAGAGCGTTTTGAAAAGAACATGAATCGTCATGAAGCCTTGAAATGGGATGAATTACAAACAAGATTGATAGCAAATGCGGAAAAAATGTGGTCACTTGATGAAATGGAAAGAAGCGGCGGAGAACCAGATGTTATTGGTTATGACCAAGAAACGAATGAATACATTTTTTATGATTGTTCTCCAGAAAGTCCAATTCACCGCAGAAGTCTTTGTTATGACCGTAAAGCATTAGAGTCCAGAAAAGCAAATAAACCGGAAAACAGCGCTATTGATATGGCAACTGCAATGGGAATTGAGCTTCTAACAGAGGAACAATATCGAGAGTTGCAGAAGCTTGGAGAGTTTGATTTGAAAACATCAAGTTGGATTGCAACACCGGACAGTATAAGAACCCATGGTGGAGCGGTTTTTTGTGATCGTCGATATAAACATGTTTTCACATATCATAATGGAGCGGATTCCTATTATGCCGCCAGAGGATTTCGGGGTTCATTGAGAGTATAGGTCTAGGCTAATTGAACGGCATTAACTTATCTCTAACTCAATTCGATTTGTTAACAATCGAGCATTTCCAACCTCGTGTCAAGATTTTGCCAATCAATCTGGTTATTGGAGCGTGGAAAACGGGAGATTGTGACAGTTTCTGATTTCAATGCGGGCATAACTAGCACTAACAAAAATGTCTGGAATAGTCCTGCGGAATTGATTTTCCCTGAGTTATATCAGTCACCACTACCGGCCACCCTTCGATCCATTCAAGATGGTTGATTATTAGTTTCAAAGAATGATATTTGGTGGTGTGCAAATGAAGCATGCGATTCCTAGCCTTGATTTATCTTTGATTTGTGAGTATCGACAATTAAGATTAGATCATTGTCCGTAGAATATCGTTTTCAGAAATGTAGAAAAGATGAGTTGGGGGGCTTGGAAAGATACTTTGGTATTGCTCTCAATAGCTATAAATCATACTAAAAGAAGAGGTATTACTTGTTGATTACAAAAAAGAGAACGTTTATTGCTATATCTATCACTTTGTCATTAATCATTGTAGTTCAAGTAGCAGGATGTTTTTATAGAGAGCATGTTTTAAAACAATTTACTAAAGATTATATCAGTGCTTTTCATCAAGATGATTTTCAATTAATTGATAAACATCAGAAATTGCTGAATTTAGGATTTGACTATACAAAAGAGGGTTTTGAATATCAATTAAATAAATACCAAAAATATAGAATGGAGCATTTTCAACAACTATTTGCCAAGCAATCAGTCCAACTTTCAGAAAATCAAGTGCAAAGACTAAAGGATATTGTTAAACAGGAACTAAAGAAATTTAGATTTAAAATTGTTGGTAAAGCAGATGATGGAAGGATGCAAGTTTCTGTTTCTCGATATTCATCGGATCAATATTTTGATTTCATTTCAAAATTCAACTCAAAAATGTCGGATATTTCATTGCAGAATGTTGATAAGGATAAAATAATCAACGAATGTCTAGATGAATATCAAAATTTTGTTAATGATATTCAATATGAAAAGACTGATTTACAGCTTTATCCTACTGTTC
>JAVBKB010000139.1:0-22831 GCA_031554275.1 Caryophanales bacterium
ATACGAAAAATGAACACCAAATTTTCGAGAGAAACGAATGAACCTTATGTAGTATAATGATTAGCAGAAAAAAATCGAGCGGGAGTAAACGTATGAGCATTTATCAGCATTTTCTTAAAGATGAGCACGCTTTTATAGATAAAATATTGGAATTATCAGACAGAGTGAATCTAACAGGTCATTCGAAGCTACTGGATTTTATGTCTCCTAGAGAACAGGAAATCATTCAGTCACTTGTAGGCGAGAAGCGAGCTCGGTTCTCTGGTGGGACAAGTGATGCCGAGAGAAAACGTTGTTTGCTGGTAGCAATGGGTTTAGAGAATGATACTTTAGCTGACTTTGCGATCAAGATCCTACGAATGAAATATGCAGCCAAATTTTCTAGCATTACACATCAACAAGTATTAGGTACATTGATGTCGCTTGGTGTTGATCGTAGCAAGTTCGGAGATATTTATTTGCAAGAGGGTTTTGTTGATATTATTGTTTGTAAAGACTTTGCTGACTATATTGTAAATCACGTTGATCGCATTGGTAAATCAGCTGTTCAGATGAAAGAAATCTCAATGTCTGAACTAGCCCCAGTTACGGACCAATGGAACGAGAAGCGAGTAACAGTGAGCTCAATGCGATTAGATGTGATCTTATCAGAGGTATTGAACTTGTCTCGTCAAAAAAGCCAAACGGTCATTGAACAAGGGAAAGTCAGGGTCAACTGGCAATCAATCGAAAACAAATCAGCCGAGCTAACGCAAGGGGATCTGATATCCGTTAGGGGTTTTGGTAGACTGAAAATTCTTTCTGTTGAAGGGCAAACCAAGAAAGCCAAATGGCGGGTACTAGTGGGCGAATCTATACGTGCCACCTAGCTTAAATTTGTCGGAAAAGCCTGCCTATTCGAATTATTTAATAATCTTACATTACATTTCTCCGTTTATTTGTTCCCTAATTGCAAATGGATTGTAAATAGCATGTTACTTGTTTGTAATAATCATCGTTTACAATTTAGTTAAGATAATAAATAGTGAGCGGAGAACCCAAATATGAAAAAAAGCACTAAAGTAGTTTTAACATCTGTACTTTCAGCATCTGTATTGTTTGGAGGGGCAGATTTTTTACCAATAAATGTTGCTAAGGCTCAAACAGTTGAGAAAACCAAAAGCACCACAGTGAAAACAGCAGCACCAAAAGAGCAAATTACTTTAGACGGTTGGGTAATGAAGAACAATGATTGGTTCTATTACACAAATGATGCAATGGTTAAGGATTGGGTCTTTGTCAATGGCTATTGGTATTACATGAAGAATAATGGCACTATGGCTTCAGCAGAATGGCTTAAATGGAATAAGAATTGGTATTACTTGAACCCAAATGGAGTAATGGCAACTGGCTGGGTTCAGTGGAACAATAATTGGTATTATCTGCATCCAAATGGAGTAATGGCGACTGGCTGGCTTAAATGGAATAATCATTGGTATTTTCTCGAATCAAATGGAGTAATGACGACTGGCTGGTTTAAGTGGAATAAGAATTGGTACTTCCTGCACCCAAATGGAGTAATGGCTACTGACTGGATTCAGTGGAACAGTAACAAGTATTATCTAGACTCTGATGGTATCATGAAAATAAGTGGTACACTTGCCTCTGGAGGTGTTACTTATACATTCTCTGGTGATGGAATTGCAAGACCCAAAGTCGAAAAAAAAGTCGAACAAAAAGTCGAACAAAAAGCGGATCTATCAGGCTTGATTAAATACGCAGAACAGTTTCGAGGAATACGTTATAGAAGTGGCGGTTCAACCACGGCAGGCTTCGATTGCTCTGGTTTTGTCACTTATGTGTATCGAAACTATGCGGGAATTTCTTTACCAAGAACTTGCTCAGGTTTGTACACATCAGGAACTGCAGTATCGCGTGCTAACCTAGAGCCTGGAGATCTTGTACTCTTCAATACACGTGGGGGCCCTTCACATGTTGCGATTTACGCTGGAAACAACAGAATTATTCATTGCTATAATTCTGGTGGCGTAGGTTACAGTAACCTAAGTGAGTCATATTGGAATGCAAGATATCTTGGCGCAAGAAGAATTAAATAGTTATTGGAAATTTTCAGCTTGGGAGAAATCCCAAGCTTTTTTAATGCAGTCAATCAGTCAGAGGATAAGAATTCATTTAGAGTTCAAAATAAGATGAATCCTATGTTTTTTTGATGCAACTTAGCTACTGTTGTGATTAAGCGATATCGGGAAAGGTTTCTAAAAAAAAGAGGATCAGTTTTCGAGAATGTGGAAAAGTATTTTTTCGATAAAAATGTTATGATAGCAAATGAGAAAAAACAAAGGAGATGAATCAAATGCTTAATTTCGAATTCAAAAACCCAACTAAATTAATTTTTGGAAAAGGGCAATTAGAACAGCTTCAGAAAGAAATTCCACAGTACGGTAAGAGAGTCCTAGTCACCTATGGGGGAGGCAGCATTAAGAAAATTGGCTTGTATGATAAAGTCATGAATTTATTGAAGTCGATGGATTTGCAGATATTTGAGTTTGGCGGAATCGAACCAAATCCGAGAATTACAACTGCTAGAAAGGCAATTGAACTTTGCAAACAGGAAAAGATTGAATTTATTCTTGCTGTTGGCGGAGGTAGTGTAATTGACTGCACAAAATTGATTGCAGCAGGTAGTAAATATGATGGAGATGCATGGGATTTGGTTGTCGGAAAACATGTAACAACCGAAGTCATACCGTTTGGAACGGTACTGACACTGGCTGCAACAGGATCGGAAATGAATAGTGGCAGTGTGATCACGAATTGGGAAACAAATGAGAAATATGGCTGGGGTTCACCACTAACTTTTCCACAGTTCTCAATCCTAGATCCTGAACACACATTTAGTGTACCGCTAGACCAAACGATTAATGGCGTTGTTGATATGATGGCGCATGTCTACGAGCTTTACTTTCATCATGGCAAGAACACACCTCTACAAGACCGGATGTGCGAAGGCGTACTCCGTACTGTAATGGAAAATGGTCCTAAACTAGTGAAGGATCTTCACAATTACGAATACCGGGAAACCATTCTTTACTGTGGCACGATTGCTTTAAATGGTTATTTACGAGTAGGAGTAATGGGAGATTGGGCATCACACAACATCGAACATGCAGTTTCTGGAGTGTATGATATTCCACATGGCGCTGGACTTGCGATCATCTTCCCGAACTGGATGAAGCATGTCATGCACGAAAATGTGAGTCGCTTCAAACAATTTGCGATAGAAGTATTTCATGTTGACCCTGCTAGCAAGACAGATGAGGAAATTGCACTTGCAGGTATTGAAATGAATCAAGCATTTTGGACATCCATTGGTGCACCAACAAGACTTGCAGACTTTAATATTGATGATTCCAAACTAGATCTTTTAGTAGAACGCGCGATGGTGAAAGGCGCTTTCGGCTTCTTTAAGAAGTTAGAAGCTGCAGATGTGCGTGCAATATTGCAAGCTTCAATGTAGAAAACTATATTTGTCAGAAATCATTATTCGACGAAATCTATCTAATGTCAAAAAGATTGCTACCTTTTATCAGGAGCAATCTTTTTTCTGTCATTAGAAATTTTTATAACTTAAAAATTTAAAGCAACCCAATAAAATACTGCACTAACAATGAGATAGCTGCAATTGCAAACCAGCAGCCCAATCCTAGCAGAACGGGTCTTGCCCCATTTCGTATGAGCCCGGCCAGATTTGTTTTGAGTCCAATCGCCGCTATTGACATGACTATGAGGAATTTCCCGATGACGGCGAACTGCTTATAAACATCTAAAGGTAGAAATGAGCATAGCAATGAAGTTGTCACAAAACCAAGAATAAACCACGGGAACAGCTTAATAAATGAGAATTGATCGCTCATTGTTGTTTCTTTCGAGTTTCTAGCAATGAATATGGTCAATAACAGTGAAAATGGAATGATCATTAGTGTTCGTGTTAGCTTCACAACAGTTGCGATTTGCAAGGAACTCGCACCATAACTGGAGGCAGCCGCGACCACTGAGGAGGTGTCATTGATGGCAGTCCCTGCCCAAATACCAAATCCAAGTTGCGACATTCCAAGGGCATGACCAAGAGCAGGGAAGATGAAAACCGCCGCAATATTGAAAAGGAAGATTGTTGAAATTGCGCGTGAGATTTCCTGATCATTAGCATTAATAATAGGAGCAGTTGCAGCAATCGCAGAGCCACCACAGATCGCAGTACCAACACCGATAAGAATATTAGTATTGCGATCAATTTTCAGAATCCTTCCGAAAACATAGGCAGCTATGAGTGCCGTCAAAAGCGTAAATATCAGCACCTGTATCGATTGAGCACCAGTCAATATCATTTGTTTGAAATCCATCTCAAATCCAAGCAGAATAATTGAAGCCTGCAATATCTTTTTGGATGTGAAATTCACACCAGCATCAAAAGATGTGGGTAGCCTGATCAGGTTACTCAGTAGAATTCCAATGAATATTGCTAGTACTGCCGGCCCAGCGAATCGAAAGGGTGCAAGGGGTGAAATAACCCACCAAGCGATACTGGCGATCAAGAATGACAACAGAACGCCACTTAAATTAGAAGACAGCTTTTTCATGAGGAACCTCGAGGGATAGTATGTGACATACGTTTATCTTTGGATCTTCTGAACGGCAATTGGGACAACCAACCAACCAAAGTTTGATTCTTTTCTGGCAGTTGTATAAGCAACATGAAACCTCAAAAACACCATACTCAAGGGTACAGTGTTTTATGAGAAAAAGATATTTAAAAGGTAGAGAATTGCATTAAATAAACAAAACTTGAGTCAATCTCATCATCGTTACTTGTTAGTTGGAGCCATATCGGAAGACAGTTGCTTTAATTGGGCAAGAATTCTCTCGACTTTCTGTCCACTATTAGTAGACTAGCCACATCTCAACTTGTTTTCATCTAGAGTCCTAATGTTTATTGGAATACTAGGAAGACGTCCCAATTACATGATGAAATTGATTCATTTTTTCTTTTTTCTATTAAGATAACGATTAATAACGAACTCTGCTATTAACAAGAAAACAATAAATATTCCAAGATAAGTTAATGCTGTATATACGAATTTCATGAAATAACACCTCGAAAAAGAAAATCACTTGTTGTATTATATCATAAAATCAGACCTGAATTGGGATTTTTTCATACCCAAAAGGATTTTTTTGATATCGGTTACATAAGTGTAGAGAAAATGTAGGCACAACGCTACGGTGACAAATTCAAAATCATAAACCTAACTCAAAATGTTCTCTTTATTTCTGACAATGAGGTCTTCGATCGATCCCCAAACACAACCATTTGCATGACTATTCCATCGTTAAATGAAAAAAATTATAACGATGCCATCTCCCGAGCAGCAACTTTTGCTTTTTCAATCGCTTCATTGACAATTTCCTCAATTTTTTTTGGAAAGTGATCTGTTCCCTCGGCATAAATCAATGGCTGAACTGTTAGGCCAAGGAATTTCATTGCAATTGTTAAGTAGCGATCACCTGACTCTAGTTCCATCAATGGACCTTCAGAGTAGATACCACCACGGGTTTGGATATGTTGAACATGTCCAGTGAGTAGCCCATGACGATTGTTGGGTGTTGCCTTGAATGTCTTTCCCGCAATAAACAAGTTATCGATATACTTCTTCAATATATGGGGAGCTCCGAGATTCCAAACCGGGGTCACAAACACATAATAGTCCGCTGCCATAAATTTCTCCGCACACTTAATATGGGCAGAGTACTTCCGTTGTTGATCAGGTGTTAAATCCTCGATTTTCATATTCCGAAAAGAAAGTCCAACCCGAGCATACAACAAATCTGTGTCGATTTCGGGGTTTTCATCTTCGCCCATCCGAAATAGGTCTAGCTTTTCAATCTCAATATCTGGCTGGATCTCTTTAAATGCTTCCAAATAAGCTTGACCAATGCGTAATCCTTTTGACATGGCGATATCAGTTTTGGGATTCGCCACTATGTACAATAATTTTTTTCCCATAAAATCTCCCTTGAAATTTTTGTAGACATTTTGTATTATAACCGATTAAAGTGTTGAAAATTTGACTATTATATGGATTTTACATCACGAAATTAAATTATTACGAATAAATTGTAAGAAACTATCTAAATCTATGGTAAAACTTTATCGGAAATCCAAATAAGTGGGTACAGAAATGGAGTATTAAATGAAGAAGATTTCTGGCATACATGGATGCTTGTTTTGCATAATTCTGGCTGTCTTAATTTGGTCAGGGATTCATCCTACTGATAGAAAGACATGGTATCTTGAGGTTGGACCAGCTTGCATTTGTTTATTGATTCTCATTTTCACATATCATAAATTCCGTTTCACGACAATGTCATATGTGATTGTAACCATTTTGGTTATTTTCATTTTTATTGGTGGTCACTATACATATAATGATGTGCCAGGGTTTGAGTGGTTGGAAAAGCATACAGAGTTAAAGCGAAACCACTATGATCGGTTTGGTCATTTTGCTAAAGGTTTTTTGGCACTCGTGCTTCGTGAATTATTGTTGAGGCGGAGTTTACTACCAAAAGGGTTCTTTCTAACGGCTGTGGTCACATCATTTGTGCTTTCACTAGCAGCATTGTATGAGATTGGTGAGTGGATCACCGCCAAAATCATGGGGAAATCGGCACATGAATTTCTCGGCACACAGGGTGATATCTGGGATTCTGAGTGGGACATGGCCTTGGCAACCTTAGGTGCGATTATTGCCCTTTGTCTGCTGGTGAAACTGCAAAATTCCATTTTGGAAAAGCTCGACCATAAGGCAAACTAATCCTAATTGTCGTTAGAATCTGTATCCTGATTCCCGATAACAACACAAAGCAGAAATGGCGGAAATCCCAATCTACTTTGTCAGTCAAGACTAGCATACCCAGTTGATCACTTTTTCCTTACGCACAAAGAAGTTTTCTCTGTTTTCGGAATCACTTTGAATAAAGCTGAAAAAAGATGAAATCCCAATAGAGGGAATTTCATCTTTCTGAAGTTTCTAAATTAGTGTGTAGACAAATTTTGTGAACGAAATCGCACTTTCATTACTTTGTAACTATTTGTGATACAATTTATCGCTCTGATGTTTTGGTTCGCATGTCAAATTGAGTCCTAAGCGCTTCAATACATCGATATCCACTTGTGAAAGGATAACAGATGAATGCGCTTCACAGTTCTTAAGTTTTGGTAATTGCTCCAAAACTCTTGAAGCAAGTGGGTTTGTCACTGCCGACATGGATAAAGCGATCAAAACCTCATCAGTGTGAAGGCGAGGGTTTTGGTTGCCTAAGAAATCTGTTTTGAGCTTTTGAATTGGCTCAATGACAGCAGGCGATAGGATGTACACATCATCCTGAATACCAGCAAGCGCTTTTAAAGTATTTAGCAAACAAGTGGATGAAGCACCAAGTAAATCAGTAGTTCTTCCAGTAATAACATTGCCATTTAGCAATTCAATTGCGAGTGTCGGATGCCCTGTCGAGGCTGCTTTATCAAGCGAGGCTTTCACAACAGATCTATCCCTAGTTGAAAGACCTGCATTGTTCATCAAAAGTTCAATTTTCTCAACTGTTTGCATCTTGCATTTTCCCATTTTGAAATCACATTTGATACTGTAGAAACGTCTAATAATCTCTTGGTTAGCAGCTTTTCGACAAACTTGATCATCCATTATACACTTCCCAGCCATATTTACGCCCATATCTGTTGGGGATTTATATGGAGATTCTTCTAGTATTTTTTTAAAAATTGTATTTAAAACTGGAAAGACTTCTACATCGCGATTGTAGTTCACCGCAGTTTCCCCATATGCTTCTAAATGGTAGGGATCGATCATGTTGATATCATTTAGATCTGCTGTAGCTGCCTCATAGGCGGTATTAACTGGGTGCTTCAATTGTAAATTCCAAACAGGGAATGTTTCATATTTAGCATAACCAGAATGATAGCCGCGTTTGTAATCATGGTAGAGCTGTGAAAGGCATACAGACATCTTGCCACTTCCTGGACCAGGTGCGGTTACTACAACGAGCGGTTTTGTTGTTTCAATGTAATCGTTCTTTCCATAGCCATCATCACTTACTATTAAAGCGACATTCGTTGGGTATCCAGTAATAGGGTAGTGGACGTAGACGCGAATCCCAAGTTGCTCTAAGTACTGTCTAAAGTCATCGGCGACACTTTGTCCTGCATATTGACAAATGACAACACTGCCCACATATAAACCCGAATTTCGAAAACAATCAATCAAGCGAAGAACATCTGCGTCATAAGTAATCCCGTAGTCACCACGAATACGATTCTTTTCAATGTCTGAAGCATTAATTGCTATCACGATTTCGGTTTTATCAGACATTTTGCGAAGTAATTTCAACTTAATATCTGGCTCAAAACCTGGTAGAATTCTGGCAGCATGATGGTCATCAAAAAGCTTGCCACCAAATTCTAAATAAAGTTTATCCCCGAATTGGCTGATTCGCTCCATGATACGCTCAGATTGCATTTTTAAATATTTCTCATTATCAAAACCGATCTTGTACATGATGCACCTCCAACTTTTTTCATCATTTTCAAAAGGTGTTGAATGTCAATTATCAAAACAAAAAAAATGCTCCCCAGTGCAGGGAGCAAATATATTTTTTTAGAGCCCGTTCATTATTGTAACGATACTATGAACGAACGTCAAGTGAAACAAAGCAAAATGTGATGAAACAAAGCAAATCCGATTTTCCAAAGCCAATGTTCTCAGTAATTAATCTTTATTACCGACTAATTGTTTTGCATATTCAGCCGCTTCGGCGCATTCCTGTTCGGTAGGTCTACCCTTATTAATAAAGTAAAACTGTCCTCTTAACGCAATGCCTTCATCTAACACATCGATATTCTCATCGGTAAGCGCTTTCTTAATTTGTTTCTGGATGGACATTTTCCAATTTGAACAGCTGTACGCGACAATTTGTTTTACTTGATCATGTGTTAATGTCTCTATGAAGCTCTTCAAATGGTCGTCAATCTTTGATCTTTCGTAAACTGCACCACCTAGAAACAGAACATCAACTGATTCAGGTAGCGGAACATCAATCGTTTCGGCAATAACCCCGAATTTTGCGGCAATGGCGTCTGCAAGTCTTTTGGTACTGCCTGATCTGGAATAGTATCTTACTGCTGTTTTCATTATTGCAACTCCATCAAAATAAAGATTTTTGGGAAAACGCTTATCACATAGCTACACATCTTTTCTATGTTGGCTATTTTCGAACAATTACTGCAAGGTGAGAATCATGATGTAGTCCTGCTTATTCTCATCAACAATTTCAAAGCCAAGCTTTCGATAAAGGTTGACTGCATAGTTGGCTTTCTCAACACTTAACGACGTCTTTTGATAACCGGTCTGCTTGAGATAGTCAATCATCCGCTTCATTAAGGCAGTGCCGATTCCTTGATTTCTGAATTCAGGCAAAAGTGAGATGACAAACTCTGGTGTTTCAGTATCGACATGACCATAGCCTTTGTTTGGTGCACTCAAGATTCGTACCCAAACAGCACCAATGATTTGTCCGTTCAAATCAGCCACCAAACAATAGTCATCCTTCTGACCCCAGTTATCAATATACCTACTAATTTCAGGTATTTCAATGATACTCTTTGGTAATCGCTCTTTTCCTTCTGGTTGGAAAATCGCTTGGTAAAGCATTTCTTTGAGCACCGATAATTCTGAATTCTTGATTTCACGGATTCCTATTTGACTTGCCAAAACATCAATTCCTTTGAAAAACCAAAGCTTATCAATAAGTAGATTGTGTTTTCTGATTGTTATTTTATCACAACAAATACTTTGGTATCAAACTGAAATTACAGCAAGGGACTGCTATTAAGTAACGCGTTGGGATTTTGTCACTTGAAGATTGCCCATCTAGTCTCCACTATCTGTATGGCCATTATTTATATTCTGACAGTCACTTAATTTTCTTATAATTTTGATTGCTAGTGCGATATAATTAATATAAACAGTGAACAGTAGGTGAAAGTGATGGGGAATCGAGATCGGATATTATACTTACGTGAAATATTATTTAAGGAAACAGATGAAGACCATCGAATCACAATGCAGGAGATTGCAGATAGATTAGAGCAGCTACTGAATGAAAAGACAACTACAAAGACGATAAAAATGGACATTGAGGGGTTAAACGATTTAGGGTTTGAAATTCTTGAACAATCGGAGGGAGCAGGGTACCCGAAGACATTCACACATGTAGCGAAAGACTTTGAATTTCATGAAATTCAAATGCTTGTGGATGCAGTGGCCGCTGGTCGTTTTATAAGTAAAAAAAATGGCGAAATTTTGACGAAAAAGCTAAAGAATTTGTTGAGTAATTATCAGTCGCGGCGGATTAAAACAGAGCTGATTATTAACCCGCTCGCCAAAAGCGAGGTTGCGAATTTTCACTTGACTGTCAGCACTATTCACGAAGCGATTGCTGAGCAGAAATTTGTCCAGTTTCAGTATGGTGAACTAGATTGGCAGAAGCAGTTTTCCTTGAAGCGGGAAGGCGAAGTATATAAGGCGACACCAATCGGCGTTGTCTGGCAAGAGTCATATTATTATCTCATTGCCTTTCTAGATGATGAGAAATATCCCCGCAATTTCCGAATTGATCGGATGCGAAATGCAACAATTTGTGAGCAAAAATTTGTGAAAAAGGATTTTGATTTAAAGAAATATATCTCTGGTTCATTGAATATGTTCGGTGCTGGGGAATTTGTTCCGCTGACACTTAAATGTAAGCATAGCATTATTAAGAATATGGTTGATGAATTCGGTACCGACTTCACGACGCAATACATTGATGAGAATTATTGCACGATTAGGGTATCTGCGAAAGACAATGATGGATTGATATTTTGGTTAATGCGCTGGGGTAATGCGTTAGAAGTGGTGAAACCAGTTCATGTTCGTGAAGCAGTGAAACAGGAGCTACAAAAATCATTACAACAATATGAGCAGAATTAAGTAGATTCAAAATGCTTAGTACAAGGAGTAATTTATGACACAGGATCAGTTTCGTTTTCAAGTAAATTTAGCTGGAATGATTGATGTATTATCCAATCATCTCTATAGTAGTCCAAACGTCTACATTCGTGAGCTTTTGCAAAATGCAACAGATGCAATTACTGCAAGAAATGATGTGGAAGCAGGACACAAGGGTCGTGTTTTTATTGAGGTCAACCATGCAGAGAATTGCCCACCTACCATCATGTTTGAGGACAATGGTATTGGATTAACAGAACCACAAATTCATGAATTTCTTGCTATGATTGGGCATTCTTCGAAAAACGTAGAATCGCTAGATGAAGTAGGTTACATCGGACGTTTTGGAATCGGCTTGCTTTCCTGTTTTATGGTGAGTGATGAAATCATTGTTATCACTCGAGCCGTTGGAAGTGAGCACGCGTATGAATGGAAGGGTGCACCAGATGGTACATATTCCATTCGTCAGTTGGATCAGCAGATTACACCAGGAACGCGTGTCTTCCTCCGTTGTAAAACAGGGGCAAATGACTATTTTGCAGCAAATAAAGTAGAGTCACTTGTTACCCACTACGGATGTCTTCTTCCCTATCCTGTGATTGTTTCGACCGATGGTGTGGACAAAACGATCAATTTAAATCGCCCAGAGTGGCTCTACGATCCAAGTCGGATCACTAATCGTGACGAGGTGTTGCACTTTGGGAGTGAAATGCTGGGTAGCCAGTTTATTGACTTTATTCCACTCCAAACACCACTAGGTACGACAGGTGGGGTCGCTTATATCTTGCCTTATACTGTTAGCTTGAACGCCAAACGGGCGCACAAGGTCTTCTTGAAAAACATGCTGGTATCCGAGGAAGCCAGTAATATCATGCCAGATTGGGCTTTCTTTATAAGATGTGTAATTTGGACAAACGATTTACGACCTACTGCCTCTCGTGAGGATTTCTACCTCAATGAAAATTTAGAAATAACGGTAAATGAGCTAGGGAATTCCATTCGCCAAGCTTTGATGAGTATGGGCGTGACTGAACCAGAACGATTGCAGAGAATTATTAACATTCATTATTTAGCAATGAAGTCATTGGCAGTTGATGATGATGAATTCTATAAAATGATCATAAAGTGGCTACCATTTGAAACAACATTTGGTCAGCTCAAGCTCGACGGAATTGTTGGGGATGAACAGCAACTGAATTATGCAAAAACAGTTGATGAATACCGACAAATCGCAAAAATCGCTACATCTCATTCGATGTGTGTTGTCAATGGCGGTTATGTGTATGACGACCAGCTTATTGCGAAGCTGCCACTCATAAATGAACAAATTCAGCTGAATGAAGTGACTGCTGAAGATGTTGTTCATACGTTCGAGGAATTAGGATTTGAGGAAAGAAACCATGTTTTTGCTTTCTTGAAATTAGCAGATCTTGTTTTACAGTCATTCAAATGCACTGCAGAGATGAAGAAGTTCGTTCCACATGAGATTTCTTCACTATATGTACCCTCTCAAGAAACGAATTTTATGCGGAAGTTACAGAATACACAAGAAGAAAGTAACCCAGTTTTCGGTTCCGTGATCGGGCAATTTATGCAGGAAGTGAAACCCTCATCATATGCAACCCTGTGTATGAATTATCATAATGAATTAATACAAAAAATCATTCAAACAGGCAATGCTGAAGTACAACAGCACTTGATAAAGCTTTTGTACATTCACTCATTGCTGCTCGGGCATCACCCACTTCGAAAGGAAGAGCTACAACTATTGAATCAAGGCTTGTATCATTTATTGGAGTGGGGATTGAAAAGGTAGGGCTTCGCTCGGGAGGACTTTCAAATGCGTTTAAGTGTAAAAATTCCGATGCAACTAGGAGGTAATCGAAATGGAGACTAATTTAGAAGAGTTGTGGGATCAAATTTATGATATGCCAGATGGGCCACAAAAGATAGCATTACTAGAAGAAGTCATTCGTATTTGTGATATTGAAAATAATTTGCAAGAAAGCTACGATGCTCGAAAAGAACTTGTGGAATGCGCAGTTTTCAATGGGTATCCATTAAAAGCACTCATTGCTTTCACTTGGTTGATTTCTAAATGGGAGGAGCATGGTGAAGAATTAGATGACGAATACGATATCCTATGGGATTACAAATGGATTGCGAACAGATTAATTGATTTCCCACAAATCTCCTTGGATCAGATCGATGCCATTATGAACGATATGAAAGAGAAATATGAAAAGTATGGGTACTCATTGCGTGAATACTATTACTACTTGTATTTAAATAAACGCGATTCTGGTAGATCAGACACAATCCATGAGGATTTTGAACGCTGGCAGCAAACCTCAAGAGATATCATGAGTGATTGCAAAGCATGTGACCTACATGCAGTTGTTTGCCACTACATTCATTTAAAGGAGTATCAAACAGCGCTAGAAAAAGCACAACCAATACTTGAGGGTAAAATGCAATGTGCGGAAGTACCACATAATACTTACGCAAGACTATTGGTGCCGATGTTTCATCTAGGTAAGGTGGATGAGGCAAAAGCAATTCAGAAGAAAGGCATTAAGCTAATTAAAGGCAATAGCGAGTTTCTCGAGAGTTTCGGTGAACATGTAGAATTTCTTGCAGTTACCGATTTGAATAAAGCTGTGCAGGTTTTTGAGGAGAGCGTTGGATTTGCTTTAGAAACAGAAGACGTCAACAGCAAGTTGAAATACTATATTTCAGCAACGATCTTTTTTGAGAAAATGGGGGAAAATCCGACATTGATTCGTATGCCAACCACATTTAATGCGATCCCATCTGAGCCAACAGCAGCCAATCTGTACCCTTGGTTCCGAAGTGAAGCGGCCAAGATTGCTACTCAATTTGATCAGCGCAATGGCAATCGTTTTGTAACAGCATCAATGGAAGAACATATCGCCGAGATGCAATAAACAAAAGGGCAGCTCAAATGGATTCGATTTCGACGCCTTGGATTTCAGGGGAATAGCTCAAATGGATTCGATTTCAACGCCTTGGATTCCTTCAATTTCAGAAACATGCTGAAAGATTTCTAGCATGTTTCTTTTGTGATCCACGGAGACTTTTAAATGGAGTTGGTGCGTGCCATCTAAGTCTTTAATATGTATATAGTTGATCGCAATTCGCTGTTGCTTAATTTTGTCAATAACAATGGAATATTGATCAGAGTGTGCAAGCATTAGTTGCAAAATAATTTCCTTTTCGCCAAGTGGTTTCAATCCAAACAAAGCGAAGAGGAGGGGCAATACTTCCACACTAAGGATGAGCAGAATGACGGCAAGTATTGCAGCAAAATAGAAGCCAGCGCCTACTGCAATGCCAATGCCTGAAGCACTCCAGATAAGTGCAGCGGTAGTCAGCCCTGAGACGCTATCATGCCCTTTTTTAAGAATGACCCCAGCACCGATGAAGCCAACTCCTGATACAATTTGTGCAGCGAGTCTAAGTGGGTCCATATTGATGTTAATCCCATTTGAGGAATTAGAAAAAATGTAGGAAGATTCAATGGAAATGATCGTTAACAAGCAGCTTGAAATGGAGATCACCAAACAAGTCTTGAATCCGAGCTGTTTGCGTTTAATCTCTCGTTCCAAACCGATTGTTAGCCCAAGAAGGGCAGCGAGTCCAAGCTTCAACATGATTTGCGAATTTATCAATGTTAACAACGGAACCTCCAATGGCTTGCAAGGTGAGCATTTTTATAAAATTTTTAAAAATCGTCTTCTTTCAGTTGAAAAATATTCAAAAATCATTATAATTAGAACTGCTGATTATTCATCGGAGAAATCAGGTGAATAGAAGACTGGTGATTGTGTTATCCTGTTATCAGGACTCATGAGTCATCAATTGAATAATTTCATTCCTCCTTAGCTCAGCTGGTTAGAGCACATGACTGTTAATCATGGGGTCGTAGGTTCGAATCCTACAGGGGGAGCCATTTTTTTGAGTATTTACGTTGTGGAGAGTTGTCCGAGTGGCCGAAGGAGCACGGTTGGAAACCGTGTAGGCAGCAATGTCTCGTGGGTTCGAATCCCATGCTCTCCGTAGAAGGAACAAATCCGAACTCTATTTATAATAGACAGTTCGGATTTGTTTTTATTTTGAAGCGAAAATGTTTGGTGGTCAATGAGTTGATTCTTTCAATTCATCGCGATGATCAAGATAATCTATGTCTGAAATTCTTTACCGACATAATTGTGAAAGTGATTGCTAGAAAGATGAAAATAAAGATAAAATGATCGTTTTCATCAAGAAATCTCTCCAAAAGTTCACCACGAGAGTGTGCTAACAGCACGCCTTTGCTGATATTTTCCGCATCCGATGTGATTTCTTCGCCAAAATCATACGGAACCAGTTTTCCGTTTTCAGCTTTTCCGACCACAAAAACAATCTCATCTGGTTCTATCACCTTGTAGGTCAAGGCACCATTCCCAAACCCATAGAATTTGTTTGAGTCAATATTATCAAGATATTGGGGAAGAATGGCATACTTATCAAGCCTAAGCCAATCAATATAGAGCCAAATAAAATTGGTTTCCACAGTAGAGTCACTTACTTGGAAGGTGCGTGTTTTCTGCAAATTTGACTTTGTATTCAGTGTAAGATACGTATTTCCCTTTGAATGTTCAAGACTATTTTCGAATGCTTGAACTAGTGAATATTTTTTGTAAAAATATTCTGGAGAAGGCTCATATGTTGTGATTCTTCCCTCAATCGCAACTAATCCAGTTGTTTGAGAATCGATTTTGTCAGTAAGCGGTGCCGATTTGATAAGTGAATACTGGGTGAATGTATCCGCTACCTTTACTGGGCAAAGAAGAATGAAAAAAGCTGCCAAGCAGGAATAAATGATTGCTTTTGTTCGAGACCTGTGTTGATTTTGTGCTGCTTTACTGTTTTGTCTTTGGTTTTTTTGAGTATGATTACGCCCATTATAACGAAACTTGTATATTGCAAGGATGACTTGTTCGGGTAAGCAAAAAAGGACCCAAACCCAAATTAAGATCAAAATCAAAGACATGATATAAGGGACAAGCCACTCTTCTAGCTTTGAATCACTGATTACATAAATCGAGCCAAGCACTACAGGAAAAAAGGCAAGTAGCTGAGGAAATGGAAAAAAAGCATTAGTGAAGGGTGCAAATACTTTGAATGGCACTTGATACTTGGTTTTATTAGATTCAATTGTGGTTTCTTTCAATCTAAACTGGAGTCTAAAGACGGCAACAAAAAAAAGCAAAATTCCAATTCCTATGAAAGCATTGAAAATCGTTTGTGAGTAATCCAAATTCTTTTCTATACTAATTTTTAACTGTTGATAAAGACAAAAAGCAAAGAATAACAGATTCCAAGCAGTAAATTGACTAACTGCAGTCCACAACACAAATAATTGAGGTTCAAATCTAAAGAGATTTTGACTAAACCCCAAAAAAGTACATACCAAAATAGAAAAGATTAGCACAAACATTGTGAATAAAACATCAACTAGTTTGCCAAAACCTAAATGCATGTTAAAAACATCGTATTCAACATACAAAAGAATCGTTAATATCCCCATAACGTAAGGATAATATGACTTGATTGATTTGGGATCAACTTTAGCTATTTCCATTGATGACCTTAATCTCCGAAAGTCCTTCCCAGATAAATTGATATAAATCACCCCGAAAAAGTATATAGAGCCATTATACCAAAGCTTTATAATTATCGTAGGGTTTTGAAAAATGAGCCTCGCAACGATTGTCTCTTCAGATTTTAAAAATTTTGAAAAAAATAAAAAATAGTTGCGCAAAATAGTTTACAAACTATAATTTCAGTTGTATAATTAAAAAGTTCGTCTCAATAGACACTTTTTTCATGGCCCCTTGGTCAAGCGGTTAAGACACCGCCCTTTCACGGCGGTAACACGGGTTCGAATCCCGTAGGGGTCATATTTCTTTAAGGAAGTACTTAGAATATCCTTGTGAAATGTGCTGTTCAATAAAGGAGAAGCTATAGGCTTTCCAACTTAAAACTTGTCAAAGATGTCTAGATTCTCGCTAGTAGAGGGTCTAGGCGTTTTTATTTATGCGGATTTTATGTGAATGACAAAAACGGGTTTGACATGGAGAAATATTTTGAGGACTTTTAAAAAGAGCTTACACTCTTTCAGATGGAAAAAATATTAAACAAATATTAAATGAATGAGTGATTTTTAATACTTATTACGTTTTGAGGTAGACAGCATAATATGTTGCTAGTACACTAATTCATGCAATAGTGGAAAAGAGATGGTCGGCTAGCCCTCGAATGGGGGTGATGCCCATGACGGTATTTGAATCCTTAATGTTTGCAGTAACTTTTGCGACCTTAGTCATTCTGATAATCCGACATAAAGACAAGTAGACCATCCCCCTAGTCAGGAAAAGATGGTCTACTTCAAGGCAAATCTATCTTGGCTAGCCGACCGCTCTTTAAGCGGTATTGCTAACTGGCGTAGTGTTACAGCACTGCTCCTTTTATATTGTAATCATAACATGAGAGTTTAATGCAATCAAGTCTCCTTAGCACCTAGTTACTATCCCAAGATTTTTTGATAGGTTGCTCGAGCTTTTGTAATATCCTTTTCACCATGGATCATTGCTCGTCCATCTTTGAAGAAGACAACTCTTTCACCCAGTTTTTCTGCTGACAAAAGAAAAGGGTTTGCTGCAACTGTGTAACCAATTGCAGATAATTGCTTTGCAAGTGTTGTGAAATCAAGTGTCATTACTTCTCTTGGGCGTATCTGAACTGTGTCTCTGCCGCAGAGCACGGACACTTTACTAGCATTTTCGGCAGATAGAAATGGGTAAGTCCGCTCTGTACCACATGACAAGCAGCTTTCCTTCTTCACATTATTCACTTTAATTGATTGAAACTGATTTCCCCATAGATCAAAGCAGATGTAAGACGCACGGACAGCCTCGTAATCCTCTACAAGAATTTTCAATGCTTCTGCCGCTTGATGAGCGACTGTCATTTGGACTGCAGGCGAAATAATTCCACCTGTGTCACAAGTTAATCCCTGCATAGGAATAGCATTTAGCAAACAATTCAAGCAGGGTGTAATCCCTGGAATGATGGTAAAGCTCATGCCTACGCTTCCGACACAGGCGCCATAAATCCATGGGATTTGATGCTTCTGCGACAGATCATTCAATACCATTCTTGTTTCAAAATTATCGGTAGCATCAAGGATCAAATCAACTGAGGGTACAAGTACTTCCAATGATTCAGGGTTAGCATCCATCAAGTGCGACTCAATGGTTACAGCAGAATTAACCGCTTCAAGCCGCGCTTTTGCAGCCACAACCTTAGGTAACTTCTGCTCTGCATCATTTTCGGTATAAAGTTGTTGTCGTTGCAGGTTGCTAAACTCTACATAGTCACGGTCAATCAGTGTTAACTTGCCTACACCAGCACGCACCAACATTTCTGCAAGTGATGATCCAAGTGCGCCAACGCCAAGAATCAGCACATGCTTTGAGGAAATCTTAGCTTGTCCTGCTGACCCGATTTGTGGGAAAAGCACTTGCCTTGAATAGCGGTCGTTCATTGATTGATCTCCTTCATTGATTCTAGAATCTAAGCTTATCCACCACTTACTGGCGTAATAAAAGCAACCTGATCGCCATCTTTAAGTACCGTATCATCGGCAGCAAACTCTTCGTTCACAGCAGCCATTGCAGCAGCCAAATTACTCACTAACTGATACTTTGCTTCTATTAATTTCTTCAACTCTGCTACAGACTTGCCAGCAGCATCAATCATTTCTCCTTCAACACCAGTAGCTTCCTTCAAATAGGCAAAATATTTTACTTGAATCATCGGTTACCTCCATAAGTCCGTCATCCGAACATTTCATCAAAGCATTATTTCGATTTCTGCAGCTTGCTAACGATAAGCAGCTTGAAACCGATTTCCATCAGCTACTATTATTTCGATTTCTTCAGCCTACCATGATAGCCAGCTTGAAACCGCTTTCTATTGCATTATTCGATTACTTCAGGCTTTCCACTTGGATAAGCCACTGTTTCAAGTTGATTTCCAATCCATGCTTCGCCATCTTCCCAGTGTTCTTTCTTCCAAATTGGGACGATTTCTTTAATTCGTTCAATTGCATAACGATTTGCTTCGTATGCATCATTGCGATGAGGTGTTGAAACTGCGATAACAACTGCAACATCAGTGATCGCTAACTTGCCAACTCGGTGTGAAATCGCAATCTTGGCATCAGGCCAGCGCTGCTGAACTTCATCGCCGATTTCTGCCAGTTTCTTCACTGCCATCGTTTCATAAGCCTCATAAATCAGATAAAGTGTCTTCTTATTGCTCGTTAATTCACGCACAGTACCAACGAATAATGTGACAGCACCTGCGTTCCGACTTGTAACCTTTTCCATCATTTGTGCCAAATCAATTGGCTCACTTGTAATTTCAAAATTCATTGCTTACTCCCTTCAATACGCTATCTATTTCTTGATGATAATTATTTTTTAAATTTTAAAATTATCTAGTAGTATAAACATTCAAAACTCATTATCCACCGATAAAAGACATTTCAATCTTCTTGCGGTCCTTTGAAGCTGTTGCTCGGATATCAGAGTAGCGATCATCTCGTTTGGACCAGATATCAGAAATCTCAGATTTGATTTTCTCATCACCACTGCCATCACGCAGAAGCTCTTTTAAGTTGTGGCCCTCATCGCTAAACAAGCAAGTAAAGAAATGACCATTTGCGGAAAGCCGAGCCCGTGTGCAACTTGAACAAAAGGTTTCTGAAACGGATGTGATGAAGCCGACTTCAGTTCCGCAGTCTTTGTAGCGGTAACGCGATGCTACATCTCCATATTGTCTCGGGATTTCTTCTATCTCATACTGTTGGGAGATTTGATCCAAAATATCTTGCTTGGTGATCACTTCATCCAATTTCCAGCCGTTTGATGTGCCAACATCCATAAACTCAATATAACGCAATTGGATCTTTTCATTTTTACAGAAGGTTGCCATTGGAACAATTTGGTCCTCGTTCATTCCTTTTTTTGCAACCATATTGATTTTCACACCCAAGCCAGCATCTTTTGCTGCATGAATACCCGCAACAATGTGCTGGCTGTCAACGCCTCGACCATTTATATCTCGGAAACTATCACCAATACTATCTAAACTAATGTTAACACGCTTCAAGCCAACCTTTGCAAGTGTCTTAGCAAACTTCGGAAGCATAATCCCGTTGGTTGTCAATGCAATATCTTCTATTCCATCAATCTCAGATAATAGCGTAATTAGGACTGGTAGATCATGTCGTAAAAGCGGTTCGCCACCCGTCAAACGAATCTTCTTCACACCAAAGCCCGCAAATATCTTGGCACATCTAACAATCTCTTCGAAAGTTAACAGCTCATTTTGCGGCATAAATTTATAGTCATTACCAAAAACATCCTTCGGCATGCAGTAGCTACAACGAAAGTTACAGCGATCCGTAACGGAGATTCGCAAGTCTCTGATAGGGCGATTCAATTGATCAATAGGTGTTTTCTCCAAGTAATTGCCTCCTGCTGACTATCTGTCAAATTACGAATAATAATTGTGAGATAATCAGTTATTAGTATATAATTATTCTACAATAAAATTGCCCTAATAAAACAATCTTTTTTGTGAAAGAAATTCTTGGGTATTAAACGTTTGAAGATTGATTAGGATTTTGATAATACATAAATGAAGGGAGCAAGGAAATGAGTTCTCATGAACATAAACAAGAAGCACCTAAATCCGTCAAATGCAAGATTATTACAGTGAGTGATACCAGAACAATTGAATCAGATAAAAGCGGACAGTTAATGAAGACTTTACTCGAAGAGAACGGTCATGTTGTGGCTGATTACGAAATTGTCAAGGATACAGCAAGCGAGATCCACAATGCAATTCTAGCAGGTGTGGGGAATTCAGACATTGATTGTATTCTAACCAATGGTGGTACAGGAATCGCCAAAAGGGATGTAACGATTGAAACTGTGAAAGCATTACTGGAAAAAGAACTTGTAGGATTCGGAGAAATCTTTCGATATCTTAGTTATGCAGAAGATATTGGATCATCAGCAATCTTTTCCCGCGCAATTGCAGGCGTCATCGATAACACAGCGATTTTCTCAACACCAGGTTCGTCTGGCGCAGTAAAGCTAGCAATGCACAAGTTGATTCTACCTGAACTAGGACACGCGATTCGAGAAATAAGAAAAGATTTATAAGGCACTAATTCTGGCGTCACGCAGATCAATTTTTAGATAAAAACGAACATCGGAGGTTGCCATGTGCGGTCGTTTTGAATTTAATACAGATCAAAACATTGAAGAGATTCATAAGATTGTACAAGTCATTAAGGAAAAATACGATGATGATATCTTCTTTCACACAGGCGCAATTTTCCCGACAAACAAAGTGCCTGTCCTTGCTACAAAGGATGGAAAATTTAGTTTGCAGCTGATGCAATGGGGTTTTCCTAAATGGGATGGCAAAGGCACAGTTTTCAATGCACGCTCCGAAAGTGCATTGCAGAAAGAAATGTTTGCTGACTCATTGCTCACTCGACGATGCGTGGTGATTACCACAGGTTTTTATGAATGGCAGAAAATCGGTGCAACAGCCAAAACAAAATATTTCTTCACCTCTCGGCATAACCCCGTACTCTACATGGCGGGCATTTACAAAACCATTCAGATTGGTGATGAAACAAAAGACTGCTTTGTAGTTTTGACAAGAGAAGCCAATCAATATATCAATGACATTCATAACCGTATGCCAGTAATTCTTTATAAAAATGAATTAAAAGACTGGCTTAGTGGGGGAAAATTTGTGAAGCAAGTCTTTGATCGAGACAACATTGAACTTGAAAGGAAAATAGTCACTGATTAATGCACTGCTTTCCAATGACCATGAGAAGAAGATATGTTGAATGAGAGTTTGCGGAAAACCAGCATATCGCTTTGGAATGATTGTGAGAAGAGGATGCTGAAGAAGCTGGGAATGAGAATTCGAATTGCTTTTTTCTTTTGCAAGCTACTTTCATGCCTTCCGAAGCCGCAGTTTTTTTGAATGATCGCAAGTAGTAAAATGTCATTCTACCGCAGTATACAAGCTTTTCAAACTAGTAGAAACAAGCGAGAAAGAAAAAATCGCAAAAATATTTATAAAAATTTTAAAAAAACATGCTTAAAAACTTTTCTTTTGTAAGATTTATGGTATACTACAAAAGTCTCGGTTTTTTGAATCGAACGGAGGATTAGCTCAGCTGGGAGAGCATCTGCCTTACAAGCAGAGGGTCGGCGGTTCGATCCCGTCATCCTCCACCATAGACTTATGTTGGAAGCAAGATATTCGAGGAAACAACTGAGGAGCAAGCGGAGTGTATATTTGATACATGAGCATTGCGACGAAAGCAGTTGACGAAGAAGATCGACGCTTATCATAAGCCGTATCGTCGCGGGGTGGAGCAGTTCGGTAGCTCGTCGGGCTCATAACCCGAAGGTCGTAGGTTCAAATCCTGCCCCCGCAACCAATTTTTTAAGGGCTGATTTTGCTGGTCCCGTGGTGTAGCGGTTAACATGCCTGCCTGTCACGCAGGAGATCGCCGGTTCGATCCCGGTCGGGACCGCCATTTT
>JAVBKB010000094.1:0-10498 GCA_031554275.1 Caryophanales bacterium
AGCCTTTTTTCCATCCGAAATTCTTTCAGCAGCTTTGTAGAACGCTCTTTGTAAACTGCTTCTGATAAGCCATAAGCCATTGCGGTTAATTGCATATGCTCTTCAAGCGTCAGCTCATCATACAGAATCGGTGTTTCTGGGATAAATGTAAACTGCTTGCGGTAAGTAGTTCGATCTGCTTGAAAATCGGCACCATTTATTAGAATCTCCCCCTGCATCGGTTTCATCGTGCTAATGATATGCTTAATAATCGTTGACTTCCCCGCACCATTCAAACCAATTAAAGCAACAATCTGGTTGGGCTCAACAGTGAAACTCACATCGTGCAGCACCGGTTTCTGAGTATAACCACCTGTGACATTTCGAACTGATAATAGCGTCATAATTTTCTCCATTTTCTCGTTGATAAAAATATTATAGCAAATTATTGGGTGTATATTAAATCTCAATTGGCACATCCTAAGTTTACAGAGGGAGCACATTGCCTGACAGTTAATTAACTGCTAATTATGAACAGAAATTGATTGTGAAAACATTCAATAGGGGATGGTTGCTTTGAACACGTTTAATGCTGACTTTGATAGCCTGAAATGCTAAATGCGTAAAATTTATTTTTACAAACAATTGCAGATGAGGTGTTTGTCGCAGACTACCGTTAGTAACCAAATTTCCATAATTCATTCATTCCATTCAGGCAATGACTCCCTCTTTAACGAGATGCAACGAAAGTTGCATCTCAATTTATTTTGTGGAGTTTAATTTCATTTGTTCAAGATGTTTTGTGACATTCTCATCATAATCAGGATACTGATAATGAAGTTCATTTGAAACTGCCTGTGCCGCTTCACGAAACAACACAAAAGCAGCATCAAGCGCCTGCCAACAATTGTCGATGGAATCAAGTCGATATGTCTGCATTAATAAAGACCATTGATCATCTGAGAGGTACTTTCTTATATACTTATAATTCTTACCAACACTGAATTGATAGCCGTGTACTGCGCCTACCTGCCACGATAACATTTGCAAAAGCTGAACCCTGACAATCTGCTCAATATGAAAGGATGCAAATAATATTTCATCACGGCAAAGTCCCTTAGCAACATAAGTGGCTACAAACCAAAACTCATTACAGCAGTCATCAAAAAAAGCAGCAGAAGGTTTTTTGATCCAATAATCTTCATCAGTTGGCACTGGCGGATGTTCAACAAGTCCATCTTTGTCAAGTAGGATTGTAAGTAGTCTGTCGCTTGATAAATAATTTGATAACAGTTTTATTGGAATAATTGATAGATCAATTTTGATACCATCTTCCAGAATCATCAGGAAAGAAAACCACTCCATTTGTGGTGGAAATAAGCTCATTGCCTCTGGTTTTTGCATGATTACCCTTTTCCCGAAAACATCAAGCCAATCCTCGCTTTTTGTAAAAGCATCCATATCAGTGACGATGTAAGAAATATCGTAATCCTGATAACGATCCTTTGGCACATTCTGATTCGTGCGGGAACCTTCCATCCCTACTAATCGAATCCGTTGATCTTGTTGAGCGATCGATAGAAATAACTGCATCATTTCTTGTTCAGAGCGCATACAATCCCCCCTTTTTATTGACAAAAACCAATGACTTCTTCGGGTACTTCTTCATACGTAAAATACAATTGATGTTTAATGCCTGTAAATTCTTTAACGCGGACAGTTTCAAAATTCTCAGCAAGTGACTTCGCTTTCGAACTATCCAGAACGCCATCTGAATCGGAGGTGATAATCAGTGTTGACTCCTCCACGTTTTCTGCATAAGACTTTGTATCGATATTATCTGTGATAAACCACGCAAATGGGCTATTGAAAATCGGAAAGACAAGATTATATAAGTCAACAAAATCTCGATACGGTGAAATCAAAACCAGCTTAGCACAATCTCTTTCTGATGCCAGATAAGTAGCAATACCTGTACCGTAGCTGAACCCCAACACAAAAATATTTTCCTTATCCACATAATCAAGTGTTGAGACAGCATCATAAGCGGCCGTAGCCGCATATTGAATGGATTCCAAATTAATTTTGCCTTCGCTTTCTTGGCTACCAGGAAAGTCCACAGAAACAAACACATAGTCATCAAACGACCTGCCAGTACTAGCGACAGCATTGTAAGCAATTTCACCTGTGCCGCCAAAGTAGATGATTGTTTTCCGTGCCTCTTCATAGTTTTCACTTCTAACAAACCCTACTAGTTCATTATTTTCGCCCATCTCAAGCTTATGTATCGCATTGTCATTCATTGACATTTTCTCAACGTTTTTGAAAGCAGAGTAGTCAATATAACGGCAAAAGTAATTAAAGGAAACCCCAAGTCCAACAAATATAATCATTCCACTGATAACGATCTTCGCAACTTTTTTCATTTATACATATACATCCTCAAAAAAATTTGTAGCAGCAATCTGAAAATCATGCTTAAACGCACAATAGCGAAAGTGTTTCCAATATTTCGCTATTATTGTCGCAATCGCTTTTCCAATAGCATCTCTTTCCTACATTACAGAAGAAGCTACGTTTTTCATTTTACCATAAATGATTCCACCTATTAATTACCGGATTCATTTTTTCTTGGTGATGGCTTACCTGTTTCTATATCCAGCCAAAACCCAATCTAACTTCCCTGTTTTTATCCCTATTAAAAAAACTGTCGAAAGAACAGCGTTTTCTCGACAGCCTGACAAAAGTCATTAATTGACTCTGTAATGCAAAAGTTCGTAACCTGGATGGCTGTATTGGGATCAGAATATAGAGAAAGCGCTGCCAAATAAACAAAGCGTTGGTTCGATGTACTTTATACTGACCTCTTTATTGATTTATTAATTTCCCGTTTTCAATCCGGTAAATTGTATCTACTAAATCTAACACTCGTTCATCATGAGTGACTACAATCGCAGCCTTTCCAAATTTTTTGGTCTCATTTCTGATAAGCTCAACAACTTGTCTGCCGCGTTCGCTGTCAAGGCTTGCCGTAGGTTCGTCAGCCAAAATAATATCCGGTTGGCTAATAAAGGCCCGAGCAATTGCAACTCTTTGTTTTTCGCCACCAGATAATTGGCTTGGAAATGCTTTTAGCCTTTTCGACAGGCCTAAGTTGTTTAGTAAATTGTTGGCATAATCAGCGTTTTTAGCGTTTATCCCGATTTTACTCATATATTCAAGCTGTTCTTCTACCGTAAGAAACGGTACAAGCTGATGTGTTTGAAAAATAAAGCCAATCTGCTCCCTGCGAATTTTCGTCCATTGCTTTTTGTTGTTGCTTGAGATAACCGTATCGCCGATGTTGATATTTCCTGTAGTTGCAGAAAGCAATGCGCCCGCAATCGATAACAAAGTGGTTTTTCCAGAGCCGGATGGCCCGACAATTGCCACAAATTCTCCTGCCTTCACTTTCATGCTGACATCTTTGAGGACATGATTTTCACCATCGCCATCCTTAAAAGTCTTTGAAACGTTGTTAATCTGCAATGCATATTCTGCCATTATTCGTTACCTCCAATTGCAATTATAGGATCAACCTTAGCCACCTTTAAGAGTGTAAACAAACTGCTGATAACAGAAATAATAACAAACGCAACAGATATTAAAAGCGTTTCATTTAATGAAAGTGTAAAGGGCATTTTATTTGGCATCACGGACGTAATAACAAATGTAAGTAAATTTCCAATGAGTACACTACACCCCGCTATTATAACAATCTGCCATATAATCATGGATGCAAGCTTTTTCATAGGGGTTCCGATTGCTTTCAATGTTCCAAACTGTGGTATCTTTTGAATAGTAACAATATAAAAAAACACACCTAGTATAATAGCTGAAATGACAAGTAAGACAAGCAAGATCATATTTATTGTAAGCTGTTGCTGTGAATGCCCCGGGATTTTCTCAACAACTTGATCTTTGCTCAAAACCTTGATTCCATTAATATCAAGGTTATCTATACTTGCATCTTTTATCGCTATCGCATTATGTACTACAGTGTCATCATTTGTAGTTTTGCTTTTAATCTCCTGATGTGTTTCCAAAGTGATTACACCAACCGGAGAATGAGTGTAGTATTCATTTTTCGTAAAACCGATAACCTTTAACTGCATATTTGAAGCGACATCCGTAACTATATCGCCAATCGCAATCCCTTCATCGGCAAAAGTGTCATTTAAGATTATTTCATTATCGCTGAGCGTTTTATTCCCTTCAGTTACATCCACCATCATAAAGCTGTCTTTATCTATTGCGAAGTAGGTACAGTCCATTTTGGTGGTTTCATCGGGTTTGGAAATCGACACTCTCTGTAAGTTGAAAACGGTCGCTTCATCTACCTTCGCTTTTACTACATCGTATTGTTCAGGTGTAATCTCTGAACGGTTTATTATGTCTTCCGAATCTTCAGATATAACAAAATACGCTGCCTTGCTGTCTTCGATTGTAGCGCTGGTAACAATCCCTAAACCATTGGCAAGTCCACCTAAGAACAAGACCATAAAAGTGAGGAGTACCAATATTCCTGTAATGAGTCCGTATTTCAATTTATAATGCCTTAGTTCTTTCCACGCTAAAAACATAATTTCTCCTTTCGATTAACAGAAATAGTTACTGAATCAAACCGTTCAGCCTTCCCCGATTGTGCCATAGAGCACAGTCGCCTTTAGCAAAATCGCCATTTCCCCTGCGTAAATCAGTTTGAATTTGATCCATCGGCAAGATTTTTCGTATTACCAGATTTTAATAATTACCTAACTTCAATTTTCAAAATTCTCAGCACTTCCACAAATAACAATAGGCCACCTATATGACCTCAATACGTCCTATTCCAGTGTCTTGATAAAAAAACAGCCTATAATTGGCTGTTCATTTTGCTAGCGATTTTAACACAAAATCCAGAGGATCAATTCATTTCTGCTCTTCATTAGAGAAATGGATCATTTTCTCGAATTATCACAGAATTAAAACGAGATAATGTATTCAACTTCAACTTATCCTAATTGTCGGTAGAAATGCAACTTAAAACTCCCGATAAAATTTTCAAAGACGAGGAATAAATCACGAAGGATAGCGGGACTTATTTGCACCTTAATCCAAACGAACGATCGCATCCTTTGGATAGCTCACTGTATATTTAATTGGCATTTCTACTACCTGACTAGGTTCTAGTTGCAACACCCAAGTAAGTTTGCCAGTTTTCTGGTCAAATTGAGCTCCTGATAACTGATCCGCTTCCACAACAATACCCTTATTCGTCGAGATTGGGAGTTGATCTTCAATCATCAGTTGAATTGTGTGAGATTTTGAGTTACGAACTGAATACTCCCATTCACGACTCGTTTTGATATTGCTACCAATAAATGATTTGCTGGTATAATTTTTCCCTTTCACACGGCGAACAATAACCCCTTTATCACGTCCCAATGACAATTCGAGCGCCTCTTCTATCTGCTGTGGATCAATATAGCTTTTGCCTACATATTTTCCTTCGAAGAAGATGTTTGCCTCACCCGATAGTAGATTGATTTGTTCCCAACCTTGGACAACTGCAATTAGAAAAACATCCTGTTCTAACTTGCTCACTGCAACATGTTTAAATTGAGCCTTCAATGAATAACTCTGAATGTCAACGGACTTCTGATGTGTTGCAGATGGAATAGTGGCAGGTGTTTCTAAAGTATATTCGACCCCCGATAACACTTCTCTTGCTACCATTTTCGATCTTAGGGGGAAACTGTGCTCTTCAAAAGAAGCAGATACTGTTGTATCAGCCATGGATCTATATAGTTCACTTTTTTGCTCATAATCAATGTACCACGGCTCTAGCTTTGGCACAGTTCCATTAAGAATTGGATCGCCAGTTGAAAGTGTTAATTTCACATTGCTCCAATCCTCACCAGAGTTCTGTTGGACAAATGCTTTGAGCTGCAGTTCCACAGGGCTTTCCACGTCAATTGCACGTACATCATAATAAGGGTGCCAATTTGCATCAGGCATGTAATAGCTCAAGACCAGTTGATGCGCACCAGCTACTTCACAAAACAACTCAATGTCGACTTCAACCATTTGTTGTGAGTAGGAAATTGTACCGATTTCTGATTCGATTTGCCCGATTTCTTCAGCTAATTTAGTCAGCTCCTTCTGCTGCGCTAGCTTTTCGACACAAAGCTCTGTAAGGCGCTGGCGAAAATACTCAGTTGTCGCGCGCACATCTTGGACGGGATTCCGGCTTGTATTCTGCTCGGAAATTCGGCAATTCGCCCTAACGAGCTCTTCTTCTTCACTGCAAATAGCTTGAATTCCCAATTGAAAACTCTGTTGATCCAACAACTTTTCCAACTTCGACTTTAACTCACTAATACGTGACGGAAGTTGTCCCTCTGAAACAAATCGATATGTTGCAGACAAGACCGTGCAGTGCCCATCAGGTATTACACTTATTGTCTCAGGGTGAATCTGTGTTGGAAGACCAGTGAACTTCAGATAATTAATGCCTGCCTCAACTTGAAAAGTCTGGTTGCGTGTAATTTGTGACCCATTCAAAAATATGGTCACATCAGTAATTTTACTTAACTCATGTTCCATCATCTCATGCTCCTTCACTATGGTTAACTATTTATAACTTATCAACTTACATGCCGAAAGTCGACAATTATTTTCTAAAATAACCGAACATAGTTTAGTAACCTATGCTGATTTCTAGCAAAGACTCTATGAGGTGTGCTAAGCTTCACATCCTAGCCATTATTTATTAGTACTTGTTTTGAAATCTTTATTACCTAGTAGCTTCCCACTAAAAATAATTAACACAACTTGTGGGAAAACGAATGGAACCAACCTTAATTCGCCTCATATTTTCTATTTCAAATTGAAATCCTATCCTTTGTTATGATAGAATCAAAACTATAATAAGGAGGTCTTTTCATGGAAAACTGTATTTTCTGCAAGATTGTTAAAGGGGAAATCCCAGCAGCAAAAATTTATGAAAATGAACATGTAATGGCTTTTCTAGACATTAGTCAAGTTACTGAAGGACATACTTTGATTATTCCAAAGAAACATGTACAAGATGTTTTTTCTTTAACACCAGAAATCGCTAGTGAAATATACCGTGTTGTGCCAGAAATAACACAAGCGATCAAAAAATCTTTGCGACCAATGGGGTTAAATATTTTAAATAATAATGGAGAGTTTGCAGGTCAATCTGTTTTCCACTATCATGTTCATCTTTTGCCTCGCTATGACGAGAATGATGGATTTGATATCATATGGAATCCTAGTGACAACCCCAAACTAGAAAAAACAGCCACCAAGATCACATCGGTTCTGTAATAAATATTTGAACAAACAATTGTTCATCATTTGGAGGATTATATTATGAAATGCTCATCAGTCATATCAGGATTTTTAACAGGAGCAACCGTAGCTAGTGTTACCGTGCTTTTGACAACACCTACTTCAGGAAGAGAATTCCGTGAGCAAGCGAAAGATAGACTATCAAACCTTCGTGAACAAGGTGATATTATTCTTAAAAACTCGCTTGACATAATTGAAAAAGGAAAAGAAGCAGTCATTCTCGGAAAAGACCGCATCCTTCCTGTTGTCGATAGCATCAAAGCATCTGTTGAAGAGTGGAAAAAGGAAACAATGCCACATCAAAATCAAATTAAAGACCAGCTACGTGAAATTGAGACTTCCATGAAGCAATTGGAAACAACAGTTGCTGATCTGAAAAAATAATTTTTATCCCAAAATGAACACACCATGGTTTAATGGTGTGTTCATTTACTTAAAACATCCAGCTGGCACCTACAATTATTAACAAAATAAACAGGACGACGATCAATACAAAACCGTTACCAAATGAACAAGACATATATAGCACCTCCTCCTGCATGCTATAATATTTTATTCATCGTTCGAGAAAGGGAATGGGCAAACTGAAGCGTTTCCAGTACAGTTTCACGTTCCTATGCAAAGAATTTCATTGAAACTCAGCGCACGTTTGTCCATTTAATGAATAGTCTGAACCCCATTTCTATGCAAAAATCAAACCGTATGTCCTATTAGTACCAACGAGAGACACCAGCGATTATTAACAACACAAATAATACGACGATCAGCGCAAATGCACTATTCGTTCTTTTTCCTTCCACATCAATCCCCCCTTTAGATATGACCTACTATATTTTATGAATGACCCTTGAAAGGGTTCGGATTCGAGAGGTAATTTGATTAATTGTCTTGTAATTGGTTCACAATATGGTATAGTTATTTTTGGTACTTTTTTTGATGAAGGAAAGAAAATTAAGCATTTGTACAAAGTCCGAGTTCGTGAAACTTTGAATACCAAGCATGCTTACAAAATGTTAAAGGAGAAGTTAATAGTATGAAGAAAATGAGTAGTGGTATAGGATTCCTGATCGGAGTTCTCGTAACAGCAGTTATTGCAGTAGCAGTCTATTTCTTTGCTTTACAAGAGGATACAACTCTTGTAGAAACAAAGTATGGCAAAGTAACACAAGAGGATGTTTATAATGCTTTAAAGCGCCAATATGGTAGTGAAGCACTCGTGAACCTTGTTCACCAACAGGTATTCGCAGAAAAATATACAGTTACTGACGAAGAATTGAACAAACGATTAGATTTAATTCGTGGCGAGTTCAGAACACAGAACAATGCAGAGTTAGATGATTCAGTTGAAGCACTTGGATTTAGTAGTATGGATGAAGTTAAGAAATTAGTTAAGGGTGACCTCTATCAAGAGAAATTCCAACTAGATGGGGTTGAGGTTACTGACCAAGAAATCCAAGAGTACTATGATGAAAATTATAAAGCTGACATGGAAATCAGCCATATTCTTGTAGCAGATGAAGCAACTGCGAATACAGTCAAAGCACAACTTGATGCTGGCGGCGACTTTGCAGCGTTAGCTAAGCAGTATTCATCTGATACAAGCAAGGATTCTGGTGGAGTAGCTGGGCTATTAAGCACAAGCGAAGCAAACTGGGTTCCTGAATTTGCCGCAGTCGCCAAAACCTTAAAAGATGGGGAGATATCTGCTCCAACTAAATCAAAATTTGGTTACCACATCATCAAAGCAACTGCTAAGCCCAAACCTGCTTTGGCAGATGAAAAGGAAAACATTACTTTGGCTGTTAAGAATTCCAAAATAGATCAGGATGCTTTACATACAAGATTAGCTGATCTATTGAAGGATGCTGATCTTGACATTAAAGACGCATTCTACAAGAATGCATTTACTCAACAACCTGCAACTCAACAATAAACTAATTAAGAGGCGGTCCTGCAACGGACTGCCTCTTTTTATTGTAGAAATAATTCTGATGCTGAAACTGCCTTTATTATAGATATGGACTTGGATTACTCAAATGGGGTTTTCACTTCATATTGCGCATATGGTAACCACGCTTGATTCATGAAATCTCGTCCCTTAACAACTACTTTATTCGCATATACATCCACAAAATATCCTTGGCTTCCCTCTTTCTTGTTTCCACTTGATGTCCACAGTAGTGCTGTTGATGCAGTATTGAAATAAGTCGCACCACTTGTAAAAGCATTCCCCTCGACTGACATTTCATAATGAGTGTGCCCACTAAAGAAAATCACTTCTGGATATGCATCAACAATTGCTCTGATTTTGCTGTCATTAACTACTTCAGGTGTTTGTGATCGCACTGTATTAGTTAAAGGTTGATGTAGAAAAACAAATATTGGTCTTCCCTTGGTATACTTCTCTGCAATAGTCTTCTTAAACCAATCTACCTGTGCGTCAGAAATGTCTGCTCCATCCGTTCCGCTGCTTTCTGTTCCAAAGTAAATAAAGTGATGTTCGTTTAGCCAATAATCACCATAGATTCCTTGCATCCCAGTTTTCTGAATGAAGACTGTTAATTCTTCTGGATAATTCCGCCTGAACTCATGATTCCCACCAACAAATGTGACAGGTGGCAAAGGGCTATTATCTTGCAAAATCTTGTTGAGCATATCATACTCATTTGCATAACCGTTATCTGTGAAATCACCATTCAATACTATTGTGGCACAGTTTGGCGCAATAGTTTTGATTTGAGTAAGTGCACTTGCAAATCTCGTAACAAATCTATGTTTTGAATTATTAGTGATGTGCACATCTGAAAGAACACTGAACGTAAACAAAGGCGTATTGGGATCGACTATTTCCTGATTCTCATTAGTTTTCCCTGTCACTTCCATTGCTTCAGTAGCCTTCGGTTCATTGAATTCACTCATACTTCGAGTATTATTTGCTGGACCCAAAAGCGAAAAGAAAAAGATTGCAACACCAATGAACAAAGCTGCGACTGAAAATAAGACTCTTTTCCTAATAGACGTCACCCCTTTACACATTTTTGCGACAAAACCCACGGTACTTTGCACACTATTGCCTATTTTACCTTAATTTCAATTCAAAAAAAACTCCCTTTTTTAAAAA
>JAVBKB010000209.1:0-14370 GCA_031554275.1 Caryophanales bacterium
GCTAATGGTGCTTCACCTGAAATTTTCGAGCAATCCTCAGCAACTTCAATGAATGTGTCAATATAGTTTGTGGTGTGCAATTTCATCTACAACTTCTCCTTAAAAAAAAATCGCACGAAATTGATCAGCAGTAGCATCTACCTTCTGCTAAATTCGTACAAATAGTTTAGTTTATTATAAACTAGATTCTACTCTGATGAAACGGTGATTTTCAGTAATATTAAACAAGAAATCTTTTATTCTGATTCGTTTTTTTTACAGCAAAGTCGTTAAGTTATTGCAAACCTCAGTTTGTCCTATTTGACTTGAATAACCCCGATTCCACATAAAGATAACGAAGAAACCCGATCTCTGTGGGTGACGTATTTAACTTGTTTCGTTATCTTTATGTGGAATCAGGATAAGATCCATCAGACTCAGGTTTTCTCCACCAACGAAAAAACCCTATTTGTATCCAAGTTATGAACTGCACCGCAAATGTTGGACAAAACAGTCTAACATTTGGGTGCAGCTCATATCAGTATTCGCTTTTTCTGGTTACAACAGGGGTTTCTGATCGAAACCTTATTCATTCACCAGTTCATTGACCGAAATTTTCCGGATACGCCAGGTAATTAACATAGCGACTAGGTAAGCCAGTATGACAAGCCCAATCAAGAGTTGTAGCGTTAAACCCAATGGTGTCGGTAAGGTAACTTTCACCAGACCCATATTTGAGACAAGTGATGTGAACATTGAGTTGAATCCAAAATATCCTGCGATTCCACCCACTGTAACGCCAAGTAGCACTACTGGTACAAAGCTTAATGAAATTTGTTGCATAAGCTGGAATGTTGTATAACCAAGTGCCTTTTGAATCCCTAGCTCGCGTTTTCTATGAATGAGCATTGCCTTAATCACCATATAGAGCACCAATATAATCACAAAGACAGTAATGCCGACAATAATCGCTGCAATTGCAGTAAAAATCGTTCCGAAAACTTCAAATTGACTATCAATTGTTTCCTGGAGATTTATTGAATTGGTAAAGTCATCCCCTTCAGTCATTTTGACCTTTTCAATAAAAGCATCTACCTTTTGACCATCCTTTAGATAGGCATAGATCATTTTGAAGGCAAAATCACTTTGAACGCGCTTCATTCCTGCAGTGTTGATGCATAACGCATAACCTTCAAAGTTCATTGTCTGAATTAATCCAGTAATCAGGTAGTCAGCTTTCTTACTCCCTTGTGTAATCGTCACCATATCACCAATTTTTTTATTGATTCGATCGATTGACATGATACTTAAGGCAATTTCGTTGTCATATTTCGGATAACGACCCTCAAAGAGTAGTTGACCTTCTAATTGTGAAAAGTCATCTGTGATAATCGCATTTGTATCATTGTCATTCACAAGGACTGTAATATTGTCATAAGGGATCGCTTTGCGAACCTCTGGCATTTGCTTGATATCATCCAATATTTTTGCCGTTTCTTTTGTGTCACTACGCATAAATGCAGCATCAGGTGATTCCCCAGCAATAAATCCTACAAAATTATCTGGTTTTACCGCCATATTGTAATAGATCGCTACACTAGAAGCGGCTGCAAAGCTGACAGCTGCAATGATGATTGCAATCATGATGCTTTGTTTTTTATTTTGCAATAAATACTTCATGCCTAGAAGAAAAGATAGTTTTCCTCGCGTTTGATCTAGTGGAAGTGTATTCTTGCGGAAATTGTGCGTGACAATCCCTCCACGCAAGGCAACGAGTGGGTGCATTTTTTTGATCTTTCTTGCAGAAACATAAGTTACTAACAACACTAATAGAATTAAGGCTAGAAATGTGATCATACTTGTTTTCAAATCAAATCCTTGCTTCCATACTAACGCCGTTTGCGCCTCTAGTAACTTAGAAAGTGCTGGTAATGATAGGTAGGAAACTGCAATACCAACAACACTTCCGATTAGTGCAATGCCAGTAAACTGCATAGCAACGGAGGCAATAATCTGCTTAGATGTATAGCCGATTGCTTTTAAGGCACCAATATTGGTCATTTCTTCTTCGATACTATTGCTGATGCGGTAACGGATGACGATCAAGCAAACTGCGACAATTACTGCTGTAAAAGCAACGAAGAGCATGGCAGTAATGTTGGCCATAAAGACACGAAAATTTTTAACACTATCATAATTCCCTGAATAGACAAACTGAGAAGAGATATCCTTTATGTCTTTTTGATAGAAAAACTCTCTAACGAAATCTAGTTGGATATCATCTCCTTTACTAGCATCGGTCAATCGAGCGCTATGCAAAATGCATGACATGCTAGCTGGCAATTGTTGTGATAATTTGTCGTATGCATGATCTGTCAGGTAGAACCTGTACCATTGGTTCTGTGCTGAGCTGTAGAAAGTCTCTTCCGTGAATCCTGCAATTGTGTACTGAACCTTTTTTCCTTGGACCACTAACGGAAAGTCATCGCCTAGTTGATAACCACCACCTGTTTTCATTAGATATGGTACATAGATTGAAGTATCATCTAATTCTTTTGAATCTCCAACTAGTGTTAATGGATTAATTTTGCGGCTTCCGGATTCCTTAGCAAACATCGCCACGCAAGCCATTTTCCCTCCGTTAAATGTCATATCAATATTGGAAGAAAGCACTTCCTCACTTTCAGTTTCTGTCACACCAGGATAGTTTTGTAGATATGTTTCTTGTTCTGGTGAGTATACTGTTTTTGATTCAACTATTGCAAAATGGGGACCATTCAATTCTTTTGTTTTGTTATCGAATGATTTCCCGAATTCCATTAATAATAATCCAGTGTTAAGTAGCACTGCTGCTATCAATACGAATACGAGTAAACTCACAGCTTGTCCTTTATTTTTCTTGATATTAGAGGTTGCCAATAATAGAATTTTCCTCATGGCTACCACCCCATCTCGATTAAGAATGAACGAAGCTTTTCTGAGCGGTTTTGATCTTCTGCAATGAATTTGCCCAATACACATTCTCCTTGAACAATTCCATCTTTCAAATAGACAATCCGATTTCCTCTGCGTGCTGATTGGAGATCATGTGTCACCATTACGACACTTTGTCCAGTTTGATTCACTTCGGTGAGAACATCCAAGACAGCTGTTCCAGAAGCAGAGTTGAGTGCACCCGTAGGTTCATCTGCGAAAACGATTTTCGGATTGTTAATCAATGCTCTCACGATGGCAGCACGTTGTGCCTCCCCTCCAGAAAGCTGCGTCGGGAACTTGTTCCATAATTCTTCTTTCAAACCAACTCTCGTTAAAAGCTCTTTTGCACGCGTTGCGATTTTCTTTTTGTCCTTACTGATCAACATTCCACTTGCCATGATGTTATCCAAAAGACTCATATTATCAATTAGGTAGATTTGTTGGAAAACAAAGCCGCAATTCTCACGTCTGAAAACAGCTAATTTATCGTTGCTAAGCTTGGCAAGGTTTCTACCATCGAACTGAATATCACCTAATGTTGGTTTGTCCATTCCTGATAATGCATAAAGCAGTGTGGATTTGCCTGCACCTGATGACCCCATGATGACTGTGAAATCACCTTCGACGATTTCTAAATCCAAGTTTTTAAGAATGTGATGTTGCAAACCACCGTTTGAGAAAGTTTTACATAGTTTACTTGTTGATAGAATTACATTGTTCATTTAAAGAACCTCCAGTTTGGGCTCGTTGACCCTGATATTAAAATAAGACTGCTCATTTCACAGTCTTATCTTAACGCGTATATCCTTAACAAGGCTTTGCCCATTCCTTAACCAATTCTTAAATATGATTCCCAATAAGTGTTAGTTTTAAATGAACCGCAAATCCATCAAATTGATTCTCGCACGATAGTTCACCATTCATTCTGTTCATCAGGAACTTTGCAATATATAGACCTAACCCAGAACCGCTCTTTCCTTTTGCATTTTCTCCTTGATAGAACTTGTTTGTTAATAGAATCAGTTCATCCGAACTAACGCCAGAACCAAAATCTTTGATCGTTACGATTAATTTATCTGAATCTATTAGTGCTGTAACCGCAATCTTTGTATTTGCATATTTGTAAGAATTACTAATAATATTGTCGAAAACTTGTTGAAGTCGCATTGGATCAGCAAGGAAAAGACAGTCAGGAATGGCAGCAACCTCAGCTTTTGCTTTGTAATCAGCATTCTGTATGAATGAAGCGATCAACTTACTGCTCTCTTCCGTTGGATTTACTTTCAATTCCTGCAACTCTTCCAGTGTTGCTTGAAACAAATTCGTGATTAACAAATTTATTTGATCTGCTTTCTGTTCAATCACTTCAAGTTGACTCCTAGTCCATGGGTCTTCTGACTTGATCTGCATTAATTCGGAAGTTGCTTTAATGGAGGCGACTGGTGTTTTGATATCATGACTGAGTGTCGCAACCAATTCTTTCTTGCTCTGATTGGCGATTCTTTCATTCTCCCTCGCTTTTCCAAGCTCTTCTCTCATGAGGTCGAAGCTTTCTGTGAAAGCACCGAAATGATTAGAACGATCCATTTCTAAAGGAACATCAAGTTCTCCCCTTGCAATACTTTGAGCAAATCCTTTCATCTTTCTAAATGGTTGAAACACTTTGTAATGAATAATGAAAATGTATATCAGACAACTAATCGTAACCACGATCAAAACCGCAAGGGAAATCATCAATAGCTTCGATTGGAGTTGCTTCAACACCGCCTCAGCATTATTACGAATGATCATTTTCCCTAAAAGCAAATCCCCTTTTTTCAAATCAATGATCGTATCCTGATGCGAAACTGCTTCATGAATTGTTTCATTTAATCCCTGCCTAGTAACAGCAATCAAATTCTCATCTTGGTCTATGACAACATAGTCAATTTGGTCCTTGAACTGTGGCAAACTGTAGCCCAGTGCCTTCACAGCAACCCAGTTACCCTCTAACTGTTTGGTGATGTCATTAATCTCGACCATGTCGAGCCTCGTAGCAGGCTTCTGATTAAATGCTGTATAGATGGAGAAGATTCCTACGCCCAAGATAAATGCAATGATTATTACAAACTTTTGCAGTCTCATCTCTGCTCCCCTTCAAACACATAGCCCGTTCCCCAAATCGTTTTGATAAATTGGGGATTGTTAGGATTGGTTTCAATTTTTTCTCGCAGTCGGCGAATATGAACATTTAGTGTTCCGTCACCAGTAATAGACTCTCCCCATACATTTAGAAATAGGGTCTCTTTGGCAATCGTTCTGTTTCTGTTCTTCACCAAATAGGCCAATAGCTTGAATTCTAGTGACTTGAGTTTGATTTCCTCACCTGCAATAGAAACTCGCTCCCGATCAAAATCAATCGTCAATTGGCCAAATGTGACACTATTTTCATCAGATTGGCATCTTTTAAGTACAGCTTTCACTTTAGCAAGTAAAACGCTAAGTGAGTAAGGCTTCTGAATGTAGTCATCGCCACCAATATTAAGCGCTAACAGGACATCATCATCACTCGTTCTTGCGCTAATAAATAGGATGGGGACATGAATTGTTTCCCTTAACTTCTTGCAAAGTTCAAAACCAGAATCACTTCCTAAATTAATATCAAGAAGTATTAAGTCCGCCTCATTTGCTTGAAAGAAATCCAAACAGGTTGCCATATCTGCCACCCAATGCGTCTTGACATTGAACATATTCAAATATTCCTGTGTGCTTTGTGACAATGCAATCTCATCATCAACAATTAAACAATTGTATTTCATGAATTCTCCTATCTCTTCCCATATCCTGTTTCCTGATAAAAATAAAGTAGATGCGAGAGAAAATTCTAGGTGTGCGAAAGGAAAGGCGAAGCATACTAGTAGTTTGTTGCTGAGCTAAAGCGCAGACAGTCCCTTCTACGCTAAAGCTTAGAGCAGAACGGCATTGTTGTATGCAGGACTTGACTGACAAAACAGGTTGGAATTTTCACTATTTCCACTTGAAATTTATAGCAAGAAACAGGATTAGATGTTGTTAAGTAATATCATACCACTCACGAAAATGGTGTTCAGCATTTTTTTGAATTATAAAATTTAGTTTATGCAACAAAAGCGAATGCAAAACGGCGAACAAGTACTGAATGATGTTACTTCATTTAGTAATCCTGATTCCATATAAAGATAACGAAAAAATCCGATCTCTGTGAGTGACGTTGTTTAGCTTGTTTCGTTATCTTTATATGAAATCAGGATAAATGCAAAATCCCCAGAAATGATTTAACGCAATTCTTAAAAAACCAAAAAAAAATACAACCAGTTTGGATTGGCTGCATCCTTCAGTACTTATTCAACTGGGCTTTCAACTGCTTCAATCTTAGCATCGCCCCAAAGTCGCTCCAAATTATAATAACTACGCTCATCTTGATGGAAAATGTGAATGACGACGTCGCCCATGTCAATTAACACCCAGCGCGAGTCATCATAGCCTTCGATTCGTTTCACATCAAAGCCACTCTCTTGTGCCTTTTCTTTCACTTCACGGGCGATTGCTTGCACTTGCTTGCTTGAATTACCATGACAAATGACAAAATAATCAGCAATAAGCGAAATCCCGTCCATGTTCAACACCAAAATATCCTCTGCGTGCTTACTGTCTGCAGCCTTCACCACAGTCACTAACAGCTCTTTAAATATCATTTATGAACCCCCAAATTATTGGATTATTTGATAAAAATTTTATAACTTACATCGTAAGATGTATTTCAAAATTAATTTGTACTTGCACCAATTAAGTCATTGTACCCATAGATTGTTTCTGGATGAATTTTCGCACACTTTGACACTAAATATTCAATTGTACGTTGATAGGCAAAAATGATTGCCCCATCTAAATTGCTTTCTGCTAATTTTCGGCATTCATCAACACGCGGTGTTGTGCGCCCTGGCTCTATATAGTCTGCCAAGAAAATAATTTTTTCGAGCAGTGACATTTTGGCACGACCTGTTGTGTGAAAGCGAATTGCAGAAAGAACTTCCTCATCATCTATCCCATATTCTTGTTGAACGATGAGCGCACCAACTGGTGCATGCCATAATTCTGTGTGAAATTGCAACAACTCTGGAGTCTCATTATTTTCAGTAAGATACCTTTTCATTTGCTCAGAAGCTTCATATTTGGCAATATCATGTAATGCTGCTGCCAACATTGCCTTAGAAACATCTGCACCAAATCGTATCGCTAGATCACGAGCTGTATCGATGACACCGAGAACATGCCGAAATCTTTTGTCAGGTAGCTTGGCTTTGACAATTTCAACTGCTTGGGTAAGCTCCATTTAGTTTGCTCCTTGAATTCATTCATTCACGTACAATGAATGTTTGTGAATATAGTTCAGCACTTCCTTAGGCAGCAAATCTGCCACCGACTGACCTAAAGTCAATCGTTTGCGAATTTCCGATGAGGAAACATCAACTTCGTCCATTTCAACCATTTGGATTGGATAACTCGTTACTCCATTATATGTAGGTCGCTTCACACCGACAAAGTGAACAAGCTGAACTAATTCATCAATTCTTTTCCATTTTGGTAAGTAATCAATCATGTCCCCACCAATGATAAAATAGAATTGGGTCTCAGATTCAATATCTTTAAGTGCTTGTATTGTATCAATTGTATAGGAAGGTCCATCACGGTGCAATTCATTTTCTTCAATGGAAAATCGCTCTTCATCCTTAATAGCTAATCTCAGCATGGCAACTCGGTCCTTTGCAGCTGCACTACTACCCGCTTTGTGCGGTGGTATATTGGTTGGCATAAAGCGAATTTCGTCTAATTGAAGTGCCGCTTGCACAACGTTTGCAATTTCAAGATGACCATTATGTGGTGGATCAAATGCGCCACCAATTAATCCAACCCGTTTCATGGAAATACAATCTGCTTGTTCTCAACAGATTCCTTATAGAGCACAATGGTATGGCCAATGATTTGTGCGATTTCAGCTTTCGTGCCTTCCGAAAGTGCAACTGCAACAGGACGTACTTCGAGTTCACAATTTTGTAGCACACTGATTTTGATTAATTCGCGTGCTTCCAAAGCATCCTTAATTTGCTGAATCATATTTTCATTGACTCCACCTTTTCCAACTTGGAAAATCGGCTGTAAATTATGCGAAAGTGATCTTAGGTATCTTTTTTGCTTTCCTTTTAACATGTTTATCCTCCTAGTTGTGTATCCACAACTTTTCTCATTAAATCTAAATTGGGTTGCTGACCTGTCCAAATTTCGAACGCAAGTGCGCCTTGCCTTACAAACATCTCAACACCATTTTGGGTGGTTGCCCCCCTCATACTCGCCATCATCAATAACCTCGTTTCAAGCGGATTATAGATGATGTCACATACAATTGCCTGTTGTTTTAATTTATCTAATTGGAGGGGCATTAAATCATCTGCCATTCCAACGGACGTCGTATTAATAATGATGCTGAAGCGGTCTAGCTGCTGTTCTGCTTGTTGTAAAGTAAGAATAGCGTTTGGCTTTAATCCTTTTTTGGGCGCTTCCTCCACAATCACAACCGCATTCTCAACTGAACGGTTCGCAATAGTGATGTGCTGAAATCCTGATTCGCATAGCGCATAGTAGATACCTTTGGCTGCTCCACCTGCACCAATCAGTAGAATATGTGAGGTTAATGGAGAAACTGCCAAACCTAGCGAATGCAAACTAGCCACAAAACCTTTTCCATCTGTATTATATCCAATCAGTTTGCCATTCTGGTTCAATACCGTGTTGACAGCGCCAATTGATACTGCAGCCGGATCTATTTCATCTATTAGCGACATGATGGCGACTTTATGTGGAATGGTCACATTGAAACCGTTTCCACCCTGTTTGCGAAATGACGTCACCCAATCTGATAACTCCTTCGGCACCACATGTACAGCCTGATAGGTTGCATCAATTCCTAATGCTTGAAATGAAGCGTTGTGCATTACTGGTGACAGAGACTGCTTGATCGGGTCGCCGATTACATAATAATTCTGCATGATACTTCACCTAAATCAACGATTTCCGGACAATCACATTGACACCTTTTGGCACATGCGCCACAACTACTCCAGGATTATTTACTGTGACCCAACCCAAACCGGAAAACACAAGATCCATTTTCCCTTCACGTAATGAGAATTGATTGGACACCATTTTTGGAAAGTCAGCAAGCTGTTCTTTTCTTGGTGGCGAAAGCATTTCACCAACATGATTTTGATACAATGCATCTGCATTCTCAAGTTTGGTGCGATGAATATTTAACTCATTAGCAATATAACATGCAAATGAATTACGTTCACCCTTCAGAAAATCTAGTCGTGCTAATCCACCAAAGAATAGCGTCTGGCCCTCATTCAGTTGGTAATTACGCACCTTAATTTCTTTCTTCGGAGTTATCAGCTTCAAATCCGCTTTTTCAACGAAATGTGCCATTTGATGATGATTGATAATGCCTGGAGTATCAATCATTGAGCAACCATCATCAAGTGGAATTTCAATAATATCAAGCGTTGTCCCAGGGTATTGTGACGTTGTAATAACATCCTCGTCACCAGTGATTTGTTTAATAATCGCGTTGATAAAAGTCGATTTACCCACATTTGTGCAGCCAATAATATAAGCGTTTTTTCCATGACGATGCTTTTCAATCTGCTGAATCGCATCATCCAACCCATGCTTCTTGACAGCACTGGCTAGTAGCACATCGACTGGTTTCAAACCTAGCTCCTTGGCACGCATTTTCATCCAGTTAATTAGTTTATTGGGGTTTATCACATTTGGCAATAAGTCTTGTTTATTCCCGATCAATAGGACTGAATTCTTCCCAGCAAAACGGGCAATACCTGATAACCAGCTACCATCAAAGTCGAAAATATCAACTAGCATCACAAGCAATGCATCTTTAGTGCTGATATCATTTAGAATCCTCAAGAAATCACTTTCAGTCAATGTAACATCTTGAATCTCATTATAATGTTTTAAACGAAAACAACGCTGACAAATGACCACATCTTTTTCTAGCGAAGATGCTGGTGTGTATCCATTAGCATTCTTGTCCTCGGTTTGAATGGCAATGCCACATCCAATACAAACTAGTTGTTCACTCACAAGCTTTCCTCCCAATTCAAAAGACCTTTTCTTCTGAAATGTGACAGTATCACTTTCTCCATTTTGCGGTTCAAATAGGTCTTCCATTCATCCGTTTCCACCAGAGGCTTGACAAGAACTGTATGAAATCCTCCGGAATTGCCACCAAATATATCAGTCATTAACTGGTCTCCAATTACAACAACTTCATGACTTTCCAATTCCATCATCTTTGCTGCCCGCTTAAATCCACGTGACAACGGCTTACGGGCTTTGTAGACAAAAGGTAGCTCTACTTGATCGGCAAATTTCTTCACTCGCTCTTCACTATTATTAGAGCAGACGACTACTTGAATACCTTCATCAATAAAGCTTTTGAACCATTCCTTTAATTCTGGTGTTGCGTCTGGCTTATCCCAGCGAATAAGGGTATTATCCAAATCTGTGATGAGCCCTTTCAAGTTGTTTTCCTGCAAATATGCTGGTGTTAAAATGTACACATTATCTAACATTTTTTTCGGTAAAAATTGTTTAAACAAGCTGCCACCTCAAATTAATTTTGATAATTTCTGAAATTTATTTCAATTCACCAATCTTTGTTCCCATCCGAATCGGATAAGGTGCTTGGATTTGTTGCTCCATAAGGAACTTGTCCTTTTCAAAAAGCAAGACGACTGTTGAGCCAAAAGAAAAATAAGCCATCCGCTCACCTTTCGTAAGATGCTCATTCAGATGAGTGCGAACAATTGTGTTAATCACCATCGCACCTACTTTAACCATTGTAACATAGGATTCACCATGTTTGATTTCAGTAATTTGTCGATAATTCTTCGAAAGTGGATCTTTTCCATATTTCATCCCCATTTTGTTCACTGGAAACGATTTATTACCAAGCAAGCTTGTATGGGTTATACTTCCATCAATTGGTGCATGAATTTGATGATAGTCCCGTGGGCTTAAGTAGAACACGATGTATGTGCCACCTAAATATTTTTTCGCAAGCAACTGATTGCCTAGCATCTCCTCGATAACATAATTTCTGCCCTTCACCACGATTGGATTTGATTCATGGATAACGCCGAAATCCTCTATTACAGCATCAACTGGGCTTATTACACTTTCTTCGCCAGCAGCAATTAAATGAACATCTTCTTTTAAATCTCTAATAAAAAACTCATGAAGTGAATAGAATTCTTCTGTGGGTTTTTTCACCTCATCTAGGTTGATTTGATAGTGCTTTACATAAGATGGAATCCACTTCCGGCTAAAATGACTCGTTGCAAATTTCTTAATCATACTAGATGTCCAACCACCATTGGTTAGCTCAATTAGAACATGATATAACTTTTCTTTCACAAAAACTTCCCCTTTCCATTGAATTTTTTATCGTTTCATGAGAAAATATTGAGATATGGTTATAATATTTGTAATGTCGCACCAAGAAGGAGTGAACACAATGTTTTCACAATCAAAGAAAAAACTGAAAGCAAACACTGCCAACCTAATCACCTTAACTAACCTTTCATTTGGTGGTTTCTCTGCCCTTGCTACGATTAATGGTCAAACAAAATTAGCACTTTTTCTTATTTTTTTATCAGCCTTAGCAGACAGATATGATGGTGTCGTCGCTCGCAAATTCAGAATTGAATCTGAATTAGGTAAACAACTCGATTCCCTATGTGATTTAATCTCATTTGGAGTTGCACCTGCAGTTCTTGTTTATCAAGTTTCCATGCAAGAAGCGGGTCCATTAGGTATGTTTTTTGCTGTATTCTTCATTGGATGTGGCGCATACCGATTAGCAAGATTTAATGTTACACCTAGTGGCGGGGGCTTTTTCACTGGAATGCCAATCCCAGTTGCTGCCTGCATCGTTTCATTTTTCACATTATTTACTGATGCTTTACCGCCCGGCTTCTTCATGATCCTTTCATGTTTGCTAAGCCTTGCAATGGTAAGCTCGATCAAAATGAAGAAAATTTAATGGAACAACAATTTGAAAACACCCACCTTTGATGATGGGTGTTTTTCTTATTATATTTTACCTTTTTCAGATCGATTTGCAAAGTTTAATTTTGTTGAAAAACAGTCGCTTTCCTCTAGGAATCCACAAGCCCAAGGTCTCGCCTAGCTTTCTATTCCCGCAGGAGTCTCCTGTTTTTCCATTACATTTCCGGGAAACTCCTCATAACACAATGCTTTTGAATTATGAATTCGCTTTAATTATCGAATAAAGGTGTGGTTAGGTAACGCTCACCATTTGATGGTAGGACGGTCAAGACCTTTTTGCCTGCTCCCAATTTCTTTGCTACCTTTATTGCAGCACAAACCGCTGCCCCTGAGGAAATTCCTCCGAGAATACCTTCTTCCTTGGAAAGCAGACGAGCATATTCAAATGCTTCATCATTTGTAACTTGAATGATCTCATTATAGATACTTGTATTCAAAACTGCTGGAACAAAACCAGCACCGATACCTTGAATTTTGTGGGGACCTTTTGCACCACCTGATAATACAGGTGAATCAGTTGGCTCAACGGCAACGATATGAATGTTCTTATAGTTTTCACGAAGAACTTCTCCTGCACCTGTAATTGTACCACCAGTACCAATGCCTGAAACAAAGGCATCTAACTGATCTCCCATTGCAGCGATGATTTCTGGTCCTGTAGTTCTTCGGTGTACTTCTGGATTTGCTGGATTGTTAAATTGCTGCGGCATAAAGTAGCCTTCCCCATCGGCAAGCTCTGTCGCACGAGAAATAGCACCGCCCATGCCTTCCGCACCAGGCGTCAAGATGATTTCTGCCCCATAGGCTTTCATTAATTGGCGGCGTTCTATACTCATGGTTTCTGGCATAACAAGGATTGCTTTATAACCCTTTGCCGCTGCTACCATTGCCAATCCAATACCAGTATTACCGCTAGTTGGCTCGATGATTGTTGCACCCGGTTGCAATGAGCCATCAGCTTCTGCAGCCTCGATCATTGCTAGTGCGATTCGATCCTTCACACTACTTCCAGGATTCATATATTCTAATTTCACATAGACATCTGCCATATCCTTGTCTACTATTTTCACAAGTTGAACAACCGGTGTTTGTCCAATTAAATCGGTTACATTTCGAACTACTTTCATCATTCTCCACCTCATATTTAATGAATTGATTAAACTTACATAAAAACACTTTAATTCTTATGCACGATAAGGTCAATTTATTTATTTTTTTCAGAGGGTATGTCTGACCCTAATTGTCGTATTTACAACTCGCTAAGATTCCCAGATACTTCGTCATAATTTCCTAGGAGAGTCTCGCTATCCTTCGTAAATGATTCGTCTTTGAAAATTTTACCGGGAGTTTTGAGTTGCATTTCCAACGACAATTAGGATGAGTTCATAAATAAGCTTTTCTTTGTAATTAAAAATGAGGAAAAATAATTCTCATTGCTCAGACAAAAGTTCATGTACCATATCGAAAATATGGCATGAATGTTGACTTAGATAGCATTCAATTCTCAATTTTCTTGTGTCAGTAGGTTCTAATTTTATGATAAAACGATTGAGAAATTGTCATTTGTCTAATCAGGTTTGTCGAAAAAATATCGTCGCCAGTTTCAAGTTATTGTGGCAACGATATTCATCTGAATTATTGGTATTGCGTTGTTTCTTTCGATTATGCACATCTTATCTTAAGGAAGAACCCTTCAATTTTCTACACAATAAATCGCTTCACCCTTACTAAAACGGTTATTGCTGATATTGCGAAAATCATGCTGAACCAATCATTAGTAGTGTTGTCACTAGTCTCAGGAACGTCTTCTGGAGGGACTTGTTCATATTGAAACAGTCGCTCCCCTAAATCTAGTCCAAGGATATTAACCGTATAGCTTGTAGGTGTTGGGTTCTTCCACTCAGGCAAATGATCGGGGGCAGTTACAATAAGTTGTGCACTTGTTCCGTTTGCGATAGTACTTCCGTCTGCTGTAGAACTGAGTATCGTTGAGCCATCTAAATCAAAAGCCACTCTGAATGAGCCAGCAACTTGAATAGATGGATAAACAACAACACTATTATCGTCTTTCCAAACACCTTTTGTTGTGAGATTAGATTGTACGTAAATATTATCAATCATGATGGATTTGACAATTGACGCGGCAGGAATGCCACTTGTATAAACATTTGCCCGATACCAGTACTTCGCATTTTTGTCTACACTATGTATCATCGTTTGATTCGTCTCACTAGTTCCAGGATCAACGAGACT
>JAVBKB010000004.1:0-15992 GCA_031554275.1 Caryophanales bacterium
GTCGCAATCATCCGATGCGCATTACCCATTGGTAGCTCGGTATCAGCATCTAATGTGATCATGTATTTAATGCTTTGGAAGTAAGAAGGGATTACATTAAGTTGAAATGACTTCGTTTTTGTAAGCTGTTCTGTAGCAAACTCTGTCATATGCGAAATCTTTGTATACGCACTTGCAACAAGATTTTGATCCCGTTCTGACGTAGTTGATTCTTTAACAAGCGGTTTTGCTGCTACATCCCCAGACTGTTGGTTCTGCTCAAAACTTGTTGACTTACTTCCTCTCAAGAGCTCGACAAATTCAACAAGCTTACCACGTTTTCGCTCCCAGCCCATATAGACACCCTCTTGCTGGTTCCAGACACGTCTTCGTTGGAATAGGTGAAAGTACTGCCCAGTTTCCTTGGTGTACAATTGGTTAAGCGCAGCAATTCGACCTTGAGCAAATTGGATCAAGTTAGCGTCACTGGCATGATGTTCTACTTTTGAATCTGTGAAATCACTCAGTAATGCAAAGTAAATATTTTGATCACGACAACTGAGGTAATGCAACTCTAACCGATCAACTAGCTCCTGAACCTCTTCCTTCGTTGACCAAATCACAGGAATCACAACAAGAGAAGTGGCTTCTTCAGGAATTCCTTTGGAATAATCATATCGAAGCAATGGTTTTGGGCGCACAGTTAGCTCAATCCCAGTATGTAGCCACGTCACAACCCATTCGCTAGCAAGAATGATTCCTGCGTCAGCAATGATCCCCCACTCCAGAAAATGATGCGGTTTTCCAAAGCCTAACCAAAGGATGAACATCACTGTGAAGACCGCAAAGAAACCAAGCAAGTATGAAAAGTAGTTTTTTATCGAAGTGGGTGCAAGCTTCGCAAGTTTCTGTGCTTTTGGCTGACAACAGGTTTGGAGTGATGTAATTAACAACTCAATCCCTTTTGCCTCAAGTAAGTAATAGGCGACAAAGGTTGCCCGACTGTACTGCTGAACATCGGTATTACGGATTAACTCATTCTCAATTTCCTTACGGGAAAGAGCAATGGCTTGTGTTGCCACAAGGTTCTCAGTAACATGAAGCTTTTCAGCCAACACTTCAATTTGTTGCAGAATTTGATTGCGACTTTCTGTATCCAATTCAACATAGTTACCTGTTGGTTCATTTTTCAACGATTGATCAACAACACTAATTTGTGTAAACACTTCATCCCATGATCTTCGCTCATTCTTGCGCAGACTTGTAATGATGTTCCCTGCGATCAGTTGATAGTTCGCTTGTAGACTGTGTTCGTAAGAAATAATTTGATTCAGGTCACCTGTATTCTCAAAACGACAGCTTAACCAATCGTGAACCGTTTCTGTTTCGTCAGCAAATTCGCGCAAGTGGCTGATGAGATGGACAATCCAAGGACCAGAAAGTGGTGTAGTTTGCCCAAGGCGCTCTAGCTCAACATTCAATGACTCTGCGGTAATCTTTTCTGTATCTAGCTTCGATACAAATTGCTCCACCTGATGACAAATTTCCTTTCGAGAGCGAACTTCCTTCATTAAGGTTGCGAAATGTTGAATTAAGCTGATTCTTAGTAACAGCGGAATCGCTCTGATCTCTGCAATTGTGAGTGCAGATACCTTTTGATAAGCATTGATATATTGCACCAATGTATCATCTTGGATCGCACCATTCACTTCATCTAAATAATGATTCAAAATGGACTGCACACGCAGTTGAAGTTGATTATTTACTAGCGGCAGCTTGCGGATAAGCGGATCCTTCAGATTCGTATGTACTTCAAACGCCTGTTCTTCAATGAACTCCATATTATCTAGCAACCATGATTCCGCAACTTGCCCACAACAGGCTGGTGATGCTTGCAGGGATAACATAAATTTCCGTAGGCTAACTAGTGCGTGATCAAAGTGTTGCATGATTCGTTTTGATGAAAGCTTCCGCTTACTGACAATATGTTGTAGCGCTAACTTGTGAGCGTTATCAATTAAAGATTCCATGTAATTGGTCATTTTGCCTCCACCGTGTTTTCAATGCTATTTTGCTAAAATTGTCTTAAGATTGAGAATTACTCTTATAGAGGTTGCCCGAAAAATTGCTAATTTATAAAAAAATTAATGAATAACTTGATAAATTTCACGAAATTAATAAGACTCTATATTTTAAGGATTCTATATCATGAGTGTGAACATATTTTTATGGATACTGTAATTACAATTAGGATAAGTATGGGAGGAATTCAGATGTCCATTTATGATTTCACAGTTTTCACAAATACCAATGAAGAAATTCCTATTAGCAACTATCAAGATAAGGTCATGCTTATTGTAAATACTGCAAGTAAATGTGGACTTACCCCACAATTTCAAGGACTTCAGGAGCTATATGATGAATATCAGGAAGGCGATTTCGTTGTATTAGGATTCCCATGTGGGCAGTTTGCCAATCAAGAGTTTGCAGACGGAGAGGAAGCGGCTTCTTTCTGTCAGAAAAACTACGGAGTAACCTTTCCCATGTTTGCTAAAGTGGATGTCAACGGTATCAATGCTCATCCCTTGTTCGCCTACCTCACAAAAGCCAAGAAAGGCTTCCTTGGCACAAAAAAGATTAAATGGAATTTCAACAAGTTTCTCGTTGATCGTAGTGGGAAAGTCGTGAAAAGATATCCACCAACCACAAAACCAGAGAAAATTGCAGATGATATTGAAAAGCTGCTTTGAAATGTTGGAAATAGTAGCATTAGTTAAGCATGAATAGAAAATCGTCCTAACCGGGACGGTTTTTTCAATTTTCAAAACTGAATGATTTATCGGGAAAGCAGGATACTTGGCTTAAAGCGGTTGTTTTCCTCAACAATTTCCAAACAATAAGGACATACTGTGCTTGACTTAAGTACTAGTTGCTAAGGTTTTCTTTATGTAATTATGCTATAGTTTTATGTAAGCAAATGTTCTACAAAATGGAGTTCAAATTTTAAAAATAATTCATTCAGAATTTTGCATATTGAGAGAAACACGAAAGTTAAAAAAGAGGATTCTACGGGGGTTACTATGATAAATTCAGCGTCACAAAAAATAATTATTGTTGGTGGTGTTGCAGGAGGTGCTACTGCGGCAGCTAGGCTTCGCCGTCTAGATGAGCAGGCAGAAATCATTCTGTGTGAACGGGGCGAGTATGTTTCCTTTGCCAATTGTGGACTTCCCTATTACATTGGGGACACGATTTCAGAAAGATCAAAATTAATCTTGCAAACTTCACAAAGTTTCTATAATCGATTTCGGATTGATGTCAGAGTCAAACATGAAGTTATTTCCATCAATCGTTACTCGCAAACTGTCACAATCAAGAATCTTGCAAATGGAGAAACGTATCTGGAATCTTATGATAAGCTTATCTTATCAACTGGAGCTCTGCCGATTAATCCCATTCAAGAAATGAATTATATAAGAGAATCAGCTGTTGCGAAAACTCCTGAGAAGTATTTTTCCTTACGTAATATTCCTGACTCAGATCGGATCAAAGATCACATAGATACTTATCGACCAAATTCAGCCATCATTGTTGGAGCTGGGTTAATTGGGCTTGAAATGGCAGAAAACCTTCACAAAATATTAATTGACGTCACCTTGATTGATTCTGCCGATCAAGTACTCCCACAACTAGACATCGAACTCGCGAGTGAAGTGAAAACCTATTTAGAGAAGAATAGGGTTGAAATAGAACTTGGTTGCAGTATCAAAAAAATGGTTGATAAAGGAATTCATCTAGAAATCACCTTGAGTAATGGACGGGTCCTTGAAACAGAAATGCTGCTGTTTGCAGTTGGTGTGAGACCAGACACCTACCTTGCTAAGAATGCAGAACTTGCTCTTAATGAGCGAGGTTATATCCAAGTGAGCGAGCATATGCTAACTACTGATCCAAATATTTATGCAGTTGGCGACGCTGTAGAAATCACAAATTTTATCACAAAACAACCAGATTGGATACCACTCGCTAGTCCTGCCAACAAGCAGGGGCGGATAGCTGCTGATAATATTTGCGGTATTAATAGCCGTTATGGCGGAACACAAGGATCTACAATCTTAAAGGTATTCGACCTAACGATTGCCGCAACAGGTATCCATGAAAGAACCGCAAAACGTCTTGAGATCGATTACGAGAAAATTTTCACCTATTCAGATAGCCATGCTAGTTATTACCCTGGCGCTTCCAAGATATCAATCAAAACTTTGTTCAATCCTAAAACCGGCAAGATTTTGGGTGCACAAATGATTGGTAAAGATGGAGTTGACAAGCGTTGTGACGTGCTGGCAACTGCGTTGCGATTTGGTGCCACTGCAAAGGATTTGATAGAACTAGAACTGTGCTATGCGCCTCCTTTTTCATCTGCAAAGGACCCTATCAATATGATTGGGTATGCAATTGAAAATGTTTTGACGAAACGCGTGAGAAATATTCATTGGCATGATGTTGCTGATTTGCCTCGTGATAACAGTGTCATTTTTCTCGATACAAGAACTATGGACGAGTTCCTCAACAGTCACATTGCTGGATTTATCAATATTCCACTTGATGAACTTCGTGAGCGACTAGATGAATTGGACAGTAGCAAAACCATATACGTCACCTGTCAAGTTGGTTTGCGTGGCTACATTGCAACAAGAATCCTGATGCAGAACGGATTTGATGCCTATAACTTGAATGGTGGATTCCGTTTGTGGAAGAGTATTATCGGATAAGCTTTGTTAAAAGCAATTTAGAAAAGGAAAGCGGGAATTTTTTTGAACCATCAATCGTATGAAAATGCATTATTGGTTAGCTGTCAATTGAATAATGTCGATGATGAAAGCCTTCTTTCTTCTTTAGAGGAATTGGAGTCGCTGACAGAGACTGCAGGTGGCAAAGCAGTTGCCGTGCTATCACAAAAGCGTGATCGCCCGCATCCTGCCACCTATATTGGAAAAGGTAAGCTAGAAGAGCTTGTTACACTAGCGAGTGAGTTAGCACCTGATGTGATTATTTTCAATGATGAGCTATCACCAAGCCAACTACGCAATTTATCCAAAATGCTTGAAGCCAGACTCATTGACCGTACACAACTCATTCTAGATATTTTTGCACAAAGAGCCCAATCTCGTGAGGGTAAGCTGCAGGTAGAACTAGCACAACTTAAGTATGCAATGCCGCGACTAGTCGGGCAGGGCACAGAACTTTCGCGGCAGGGTGGCGGTATTGGTACACGTGGTCCAGGTGAAACGCAGCTAGAATCAGATCGAAGAAACATTCGCCGCAAAATCAATGAGATTGAACACCAATTGGCAACGATTGTGAAGCACCGGGAGCGCTATCGAGAACGCCGCAAACGTAACAGCCGCTTCACCTTTGCAATTGCTGGTTACACAAATGCAGGTAAATCAACACTGTTCAACAAGCTTACCCAATCTGATGTGTATGAAGAAAACCAACTATTTGCAACGCTCGACCCTACAACAAGAGAATGTGCACTCCCTTCAGGTTTTAAGGTGCTAATCAGTGATACAGTAGGCTTTATTCAAGACTTGCCTACATCCCTTATTGCTGCGTTTCGTTCCACACTTGAAGAAGTCTCTGAATCTGATGCCATCCTTCATGTAGTTGATTCAGCACATCCTAGCTACTTTTTTCATGAACAGACAGTGCAGAAAGTGTTGAAAGAGCTTGCTGCTGACAAAATTCCGCAGCTGACCGTTTATAATAAGAAAGACCTCTCCAACTTAGCATTCCTGCCAAGTGCTAATCAGGAAATGATCCATATTTCCGCACTTAACTCGGAAGACCTCAATAAAGCGCTTGCTGCAATGGAGAAGATGGTGGTCGCACAAATGATTGAATACACTGTATCGCTACAAGCTGACGATGGCAAACTGATCGCTCAATTAAAAGACGAAACAATTGTCCATGAAATCACCTTTCATGAGGAAGACAGCACCTATAAGATTCAGGGTTTTGCCCTTGAAAACCACCCTATTATGAAATTGCTGAAATGATAACTGTCATTTCAGTTTTTTTTGTACATGCTGGACTTATCCCGGCATAATTTTCAAAGACGAGGAATAATTTACGAAGGATAGCGGACTATCCTAGAAAATTATAATGAAGTGTCTGGGAATTTTTTCACGAGTTCCAAGTTGACAATTTGGATTAATTCCTGTGAAAATCAATGAAAAATCAGCAGCTCGTCCTATACAAAAAAAGTTCCCCCTATAGACAGGATTTCGTCTGTCGCAAGGAGGAACTTTGTCTCTTTTTTTGGAGCTGTATTTTGGTACTGTGTGTTTTACCGAAGCGGTTGTTGCCTCTTTCTATATATTCAATCTCTAAAATTTAAGTTTTTGCTAATGCCCTGGCATTCTGTTCATCATCAAATTCATTCTCTGATTTAGAAATAACAATTGTTGCTACCCCATTACCAATCAAGTTAGTAACAGCACGTGCTTCTGACATGAATTTATCTACACCAACAATTAGCATTAATCCCGCTACTGGTATAGTTGGGAATGCTGCAAGGGTTGCTGCAAGGGTAATCAGTCCCGATCCAGCTACTCCAGCTGCCCCCTTCGAGGTCAACAACAAGATCCCCATCAATGTCAGTTGATCCCATAACGACATATCAACTCCCATTGCTTGCGCAATAAACATAGATGCCATTGACAGGTAGATCGACGTTCCGTCTAGATTGAACGAGTAGCCCGTTGGAACGACTAAACCAACAACTGATTTAGAACAACCAAAGTTCTCTAGCTTTTTCATCATCCTTGGTAATGCAGTTTCGGATGAAGATGTACCAATTACCAAGAAGATTTCTTCTTTGATATATGCAAGGAATTTGAAAATACTAAATTTATAGTAATAACAAATGGCTCCTAATACGATGAAGATGAAGAATGCCATTGTTAAGTAAACATTTGCTAATAAGAATCCTAGTGATTTCAATGACTCTAGGCCATATATCCCAACAGTGTTCGCAAGTGCTCCAAACGCTGCAATTGGTGAAATCCTCATAATGATCGCTACAATTCCAAACAGGATCTCTGAAAAATTTTCAAATAGCGATAGAACTGGCTTAGAACGTGCACCCATTGCTGCTGCTACTGCACCGAATAAGACGGCAGCAAATAGAACTGGCAATAGATCTCCCTTAGAAACTGCTGCAATTAAGTTGTCAGGAATAATATCCATGAAGAACTTAACAACACCATCAAAACCATGTGGCACCTCTTTTGCAGAATCCACATATTTAGACGCATCTAGCTTGGTAGGATCACCGATTGGGAAGCCGTTTCCTGGCTTGAAAATATTCACAATCACTAAACCAATAAAAAGCGCAAAAGTTGTGACAATTTCAAAATAGATTAAGGCTTTACCACCGATACGACCAACCTTCTTTAGGTCGCCCATATTTCCAATTCCAATGACGACAGTCAAGAAAATAATTGGCGGAATAACCATCTTAATGAGCTTCAAGAAAGCATCAAATAATAGTTTCAATCTTTCTGGTAGCTTCTCAATTGTTTCGCTTTCGCCCTCAGCGATTTGCTTGGCGGTAATCAAGTCACCTTTCTTTAGAGTGACATCCTTTGGAATCTCGATACTCCAATTCCCATCCGCATCAACAGTTGTTGTGGCTTTACCTCCATTAATAAAGGCAACTCTAACTGTCTCTCCTGCTTCTGCCTTACCCGTAATCGTTTTGGCTCCAACATCCACTGGATAAACAGAAGTGGCATGTTCTTTCTTCTCACTTGGTTTCACCACAGTTACTTTTGCGGCTGGAGAAGACTCTTTTTCATTCGTTTGAGAGATGGTGACTACATCTTTTTCATTTAATGTAACACCTGAAGGGATTGACGCTGACCATTTACCTTTTTCATCAACAGTTGCAGTTCCTTTTGTTTCATCAGGAAAAGCGATGTTAACAGTTTCACCCGCTTTACCAAAACCTGTAATCTGCGTATCGCCAGTTTTGATTGCATTTACAATTGGTGCTGTAACTGCACTTGCTCTTGGCGCTTCTGTTACTTTGATATTTGTAATTGGCGGTTGTTGATTTGTGTAGTTGTTACAGTAATACCCCACGGCAATACCCAAAATAATTGCGACAACAACTTGAAACGTTAGGTTCTTAAAAATGCTTTTTTTCTTCATTAATCGTGAAGTAGTCGAACAACTAGCCATTCACAATTATTGTATAAAATTTCTTTCAGAAAAAAGCTTATACAATACCTATGAAATCTAGCTGACTTTTCTACCTCTCCCCCTCTCTAAATTGTTTTGAACTACTAAGGAAATTATGTTTAAAACATTTACATATTATAAATATTTCAAACTACCAATATTTTATCATATAACATGGGGCTTAATGCAATACCTAAATTACATTATAAGTATTTTATTTCGACAATAGTTGATATTGTATTTTTGTGGATGTTCATGTATTTTGGACTATGCTATACTTATAAATGAAATTTTAAAACTTATGAGGTGATCATGATGGGTGCAAAACTATTTGAACCATATTTATTGAAGGAAGTAACTTTGAAGAACAGAATTGTAATGGCACCAATGTGTATGTACACTGCAGAAAACGATGGCAAGGTGACAGACTGGCATCTTCAACACTATGCAGCAAGGGCAACTGGACAAGTCGGCATGATTATTGTTGAAGCTACTGGTATTGTTCCAGAGGGTCGTATTTCTGAGAATGATCTGGGGTTATGGTCCGACGAGCACATAGAAGGCATGAAACGCCTTGTGAATTCGATCAAGAGTAACGGAGCAGTGGCTGCCATTCAATTGGCACATGCAGGACGTAAATCTACGACAAGTGGTGACATCTATTCTTCTTCGGCAGTTCGATTTGACGAAAATTACAAAGTGCCAAAGGAAATGACAATTCCACAAATCAAATCAACAGTACAAGCTTTTCAAGATGCAGCAAAACGGGCTAAACAAGCAGGATTTGATGTCATCGAAATTCATGGTGCACATGGCTATCTTCTAAATCAATTCCTAACCCCAGTTGTAAATCAGCGAAAAGATGAATACGGCGGCGAATCTGAAAACCGCTTTCAATTTCTTAAAGAAGTTGTCTTCGCTGTCAAAGATGTCTGGAGTGGTCCTTTAATGGTTCGTGTTTCTGCAAAGGACTATGATGAAAACGGACTAGATGTTAATGACTATGTTGTTTTCAGCAAATGGCTTAGTGAACTAGGTGTTGATCTTATGGACATCAGTAGCGGAGGCGTTCTTTCCAAACCAGTTGAAGCTTTTCCGAATTACCAAGTGCCATTCAGTGAGAAAATCCGAAGAATAGCGGAAGTTCCAACTGGCACAGTTGGCTTGATTACTAGTGGTAAGCAAGCAGAAGAGATTCTACAACAGGGTCAAGCAGACCTAATCCTTATTGGACGAGAACTTTTGCGTGATCCATTTTGGCCTCGTTCAGCTGCACAAGAGCTAGATGAGAAAATCGAGCCACCAATTCAATATAATCGTGCTTGGTAAGAATGATCGTTGCAAGCGGGTATTGAATCTAGGAATTCATTTGAACAATTAAAGATAATATTCAGGAACCGATATGTAATCAAAAAAAGGATAGTTCAGCTTCAATTAAATTTGAAGTTGGAATTATCCTTTTTTTATGACTGAGTCCTTAAGAATTGTTGACGACCCGAAATATTTTTATGGTGATTAATCCTAATTGTCGTTTTTGAGACAATTATTACATACTATAAGCCCATCTCTGCTTCAACTACATCCACAATACGCTGACAACTTTCATCGCACTGGGTTTTATCTGGAGCTTCTACCATAACCCTCACAAGTGGCTCAGTGCCTGAAGGTCGCACTAGAACACGACCACTTCCATTCATTTCTGCCTCGACCTCAGCTATCACCTTTGCTACCTTATCATTATCCGTCACATGATGTTTGTCATTCACCCGTACATTGATTAATTTCTGAGGAAATACCTTCATTTCAGATGCCAGTTCAGATAGCTTTTTCCCAGTTTGCTTCATAATGTTCGCCAACTGCAGCCCGCTAAGAAGTCCGTCTCCAGTCGTGTTATAATCTAGAAAAATCACATGACCCGACTGCTCGCCCCCAAGATTGTAACCACCTCGGCGCATTTCTTCAACAACATACCGATCGCCAACTGCAGTTTGCTGACTTGAAATTCCAGCTACTTCAAGCTGCTTGTAGAAGCCCAAGTTACTCATCACTGTTGAAACAACCGCATCGTTATTTAGTTTTCCTTGTGTGTGTAAGTATTTTGCACAGATATACATGATTTGATCACCATCGACAATATTACCAGTTTCATCAACAGCAATCATTCTATCAGCATCACCATCAAATGCTAGCCCCAAATCTGCCTCTTTCTTCAGTACAAATTCCGCAAGATTCTCTGGGTGAGTAGAACCAACACCCTCATTAATGTTTATACCATCTGGCGATGCACCCATTGAAGAGACATTTGCATCTAAATCCGCAAATAAATGTGTCGCTAAGCTTGAGGCGGCACCATTGGCACAGTCCAACGCAATATGCATTTCAAGCGATTTTGCTTCAATAGTTGATTTGAGGTAGGCAATATATTTTCGTCCACCTTGCAAATAATCACTGACTGTTCCAAGATTTTTCCCAATTGGACGCGGAATCTTTTCTTCGCTCGCCTCCAGATACTTCTCAATTTCCTGCTCTTTGGCATCGGTGAGCTTAAACCCATCTGTTCCAAAGAACTTAATCCCATTATCACCAAATGGATTGTGAGATGCGGAAATCATAATTCCGCAATTAGCTTGCATAACACGAGTGAGGTAAGCAACCCCTGGTGTTGTAATAACTCCAAGTCGCATTACATCTGCCCCTATTGACAGAAGACCCGCTATCAAGGCAGCTTCAAGCATTTCACCTGAAATACGAGTGTCTCTACCAATTAGTATTTTTGGTCGTGAAGTCCCTTTTGTGAGCACATAGCCTCCCGCTCTTCCAAGTTTAAAAGCTAACTCAGGTGTTAAATCTTTATTAGCCTCACCTCTAACACCATCTGTACCAAAATATTTGCCCATGTTTTTCTCTCTCCAATTCTTATTCTATCAAAGTGAATTTATCATTTAAAACTTAACAGCGATCTAGAAAATCATCAACTTCAACATTACCTTACTTACACTGTTGCAAAATTATAGATAAGCGACAAAATAGTGTTCCTACTTTTTCGAAACAATGACTTCCATTTGCGCGTTAGAAATGTTGCAAGTTGAATTCTCTGGTCCCTTCACAACAAGCGGAACCTGATGTGTGCCAACCACTAGATCTTTGGCGTCATATGTTACCACAAGGTCACTAGCTTGGATCTGATTTAGAAGTGTTTCAGTACCACTCACAACAACCTCTACTGTTCCCCCATTTGGATAACTCGCAAGTAAACCATCATCTAGGTTCAAAGGACTAACTGGTACACCAGAATAAGTCTTTGATACTATCGCGCTTACTTTGATTTTCACTGTGATCTTCGAAAATGATAGGAATTCTGCATTCTTTGAAACGTTCAATGTTGCTTGATATTCAGTAGTTTCAGTTACATGAGAAAGGTCTATCGGAACTTTAATTTCCGAAATATCTCTCAGTACACTTAGCTTGCCATACACATTGACTTTTGTTTCACTCAATGAAATGCTTTCCAATACCAATCCATCTGGCAACTTTCCGCTAACTTCTGTGTTGATAGGCACCGTTTTTGAAGGTGGGGTCACTTTAATATCCACTGATACTTTCGCTGGTGTTATGGTGACGTCTAATGGCTTCCCTGCTTCATCTACTGCCACAACTCTAGCATCCCTCTTGACATCAGATGAGATTACATCCTTCGAATCCAAAACTGCAATAACAGATGAGATTTTGCTCATTTGATCCTTGCCACCAACAATCGATACCTTATCTGGTGAAGTAGTGACCTCTTCTATTTTGTAGCCCTCTTCCAAACTAATTTTGTTTTCCTTCACTGTAACGTTATGCTCAACAGTAATTCTTTCTTGAACATTAATGGCTACTTCTGCTGGTGTAACCTCCGCAGTTAATTTATCAGACAAATTATTGATTTTTACTTCCACTTTCTGCTCACCAATTGCAGGATCATTCAATTCAATGACCGCCTGAAAATCGCGCAAAGTTACCGCAGAGACAACAAGACTTTTGGGACCGCTAATTCGTACATTTACTTTTTCGGGCGCTCCCGTGACAATATAGTTCTCAGTATCGTAAATTAATTCGACAGGGATATTCTCTGCGACATTATCGTCGTTTGAGGAGATTACATTCCTTGCCGTTTCCCCAAGTTTTGAATCGCTAACTTGGATAAAAAGAAAAACAGATAACAAAAGCGCAAATATGTTCAACACGATCGGTTTATTGAGGAAGTTATCCATTCTTTCTCCCCCCCCACTTCCAAAATGGGCTTTCATTTGAACTTACTTGAATCAATTCCAATTTCAGCATCGACTCCAAATTATCCAATTCTAAGTCCCGATGCAATACTCCACTTTTCGTCAATGAAACCTCACCGGTCTCCTCTGAAACAATGATCGTAATCGAATCAGACACTTCGCTTAATCCAATCGCAGCCCGGTGTCTAGTTCCAAGTTCCTTTGATATTAATTGATCTTCCGAAAGAGGCAAGTAGCAACCAGCTGCAGCGACCTGATGATTTTGTAGAATGACTGCACCATCATGTAAAGGTGTATTCGGAATGAAAATGTTAATCAGCAATTGCGAAGTGATATCTCCCTTGATAGAAATTCCGCTCTCAATAAAGCTATCTAAACTGGATTGTTGCTCTATCGCAATCAATGCACCAATTCGTCGCTTTGACATATAACTCACTGCAGCAATAATATCTTTAATATTCTTTTCGATCTGTGATAATTCACCTTGAACTGATCTTGAAAAAAACTTCGCTCGTCCCAGCTCTTCCAATGCCTTTCTAATCTCAGGTTGAAAAATGATAATAACAGCGAGTATCCCCCACTTGATTAATTCATTTGTCAAAGTTTCCAGCATGCTTAATTTAAAAACACTACTGAATCCCTTTATCAGTAAAATTACAATAAAACCTTTCAGTAGCTGAACGGCTTTCGAGCCTCTAATCACCATTAATAAGCGATAAATAATAAACCAAACAACTAGGATATCCACAAAACTAATCAGGATGTCTACAAACGTGTAGTCTTCAAATAATGACAACGACAATCCCCCTCTAAGCCCCGTGTTTTTACTAATAATCAATATACTTCTACGCAAATAATTATACCCTAAAATAATAACTAGTAAAGCGGATTTTAGGCTTTTCAACTTTACAGGTACCTTTGATTTTCTATAAATTATTAAATGTTGGTAAAAACTATAGCGAAATTGTGTTTTTTTTTGTATACTTTTTAAATAGGTATGGAGGTATTTATATGGAAGAAGATAATCAAACTATTCAGAGTTCACTGAAAAATCGTACAAAAAAGAAAAGAATAATTATTATCATTCTATCTATTCTTTCAATATTTTTAGTTATAGGCACTGTTTATGGAATTAGCTTTTATGACAAATTGAAGAAAACTGGGGAGAAAATCCTGATTGATGTTGAGGCTCCGAAAGTAGACCTTGGTCTTCCTGAAGAGAAACTAGAACCAATTACAGTGCTTTTACTAGGAGTTGATGTTCGTAAACCAGCAGATCAAAAACGTGATGATACAGTCGGAGATGTCGGACGTACCGATACAATGATTCTAGTAACGATCAACCCCCAGACTAAGACAACTAAGATGGTCAGCGTTCCACGGGATATCCGTGTTCAATTACAGGGTAGAAAAGACTTCCAGAAGATCAATTCCGCTTACACATTTTCTGAAGTGAAAGTAAAAGGATCTGGTCCACAAGGTACCATTGCCCAATTAAACGAAATGTTTGGCACAACAATAAATTATGTGGTTCAGATAAATTTTGAAGGCTTTGCTGAATTTGTTGACGCAGTTGGTGGTGTGACAGTTAATAATGAGAAGCAATTTACTTATTACTATGAATTTGCAAAAGGGGAAATATCCCTTAATGGTGATCAAGCGCTTATCTATGTAAGAATGAGAAAGATGGATGTCTTGGATGATGTTGGTCGAACAGCTAGACAAAGACAAGTCATCGAAGCAATCATCGATAAAACCAGTGGACTATCTCTTGCAACAAATTATAGTGAAATCTTCGATGCAGTGGGAAATAACCTGAAAACTAACCTAACAATTAGTCAAATATTTGATCTTCAAAAGAAGTATCGACCATCTACAGAAAGTATTGAAGAGGTTGTAGTAAACACGACAGAAGCGTCTATTGATGAGCCAAATGATCCTTACAATTTTCCAATACTCTATCAAAGATTAGCCTATGAAGAAAGAATGAGAATTGCTAATCTCCTAAGAGAGCATATTGGATTGGAACCATTCAATACAAGTAATTTCCCGAAAAATGCTGATGAATTGGACCAAGACAAAGAAAAAAAACAAAAATAAATCTTAGCTCAAGATAGAGCTTATAAATCTTACACTGGATCCCTCACTATTATTTAGGGGGGGATCCATAGTTTTTAGGATTTTCAGTCTCTCCAAAGGGTATTAGGTTTTTCCTTGAACGGACAGCAAGAAAACTAAACCGTTCATGTGATTGCGAGGAACAAGTACTTAAAGTTAATCTCTGCTTCGCATGACCGAAATTTCAACTTCTCACTTGCTATCTGATGATCTCTCATTTATAATACAATCATGTTTCGGGGCATTAGCTCAGCTGGGAGAGTGTTTGGCTGGCAGCCAAAAGGTCAGGGGTTCGAACCCCCTATGCTCCATAGTCTTTTTTTGCAGTGTTACCTCATTGGTAATGCTGCTTTTTCGTTGTCCGAAAATCTGAGCTACAAGTACCTAAATTCTAAATTCACAAAATAAAATTCCGAAATATTACAAGATCAAGAACCAAGTGCTCGAACAATTTGCTGTAATTCCCCAAGTCAGTTGTAAGACTCATTGTTTACAAAAAAAGTGTGCATCATTCTTTCGAATAACACACACTTTTGTATTGTTTATTAAATGGTGGAAGGGGGCGGATTCGAACCGCCGAACCCGAAGGAACGGAGTTACAGTCCGTCGCGTTTAGCCTCTTCGCTACCCTTCCAAGTTGAAAGCTTCCAATCAGATTCGAACTGACGACCTCTTCCTTACCATGGAAGTGCTCTACCGACTGAGCTAAGGAAGCATGAGAACGAGTTTTATCTTATCGAAAATTCACTTTTAAGTCAATCACTTGAATACTGCTTGTCTTCTAATCATAAAAATGATTAGGGCGGTGATTCTTTGAAACAAATTAAACTATTGATAATAATCGGCTTCATCTGTTTTTTTACGGCCTTCTTGGTCTTGGCACAGTCCGGTGGCCACATTCCTATTTTCTCAGCGAATAAAGAGTTGAACGCGTTTTACAAGGGCTCAGATGGAATTGCTTTGACTTTTAATATTGGTTGGGGTGACGAGAATGCTGAGAAGGTTTTGGACGCGTTGGAAAAAGAAGACTATAAGGGTGTGACATTCTTCTTGTCCGGTGCTTGGGTTGAACGGCACCAGCATATTGTGGAGAAGATTGTGGCAAAGCATTATGAAATCGGCCTGCTCGGCTATGATTACAAAGATTATACCGAAATGAACGAGAAGGAAATCATCCGAGACATTTCAAAAGCACAGCATGTTTTCAAGAAGATTGACATCAATGGGATTAAACTGATGCGAACCCCAACCGGTGACTTCGATGAACGGACTGTCAGTGTTGCGAAGAAAATGGATTTAACACTAGTTCAATGGAGTGTGAATTCAAATGATTGGAAAAATCCTGGGAGCAAGCAGATTGTGGATAGTGTTTCCAAA
>JAVBKB010000136.1:0-4304 GCA_031554275.1 Caryophanales bacterium
GGCAGGGTAGGCTGGAACCCTAGATGAAGGGAGGCAAGCTTTATGACGACATATGAAACACTTACTGTAATGATTCTATTTGGAACATTTATAATAGGTATAAATTCCTCAGCGAGACAACTCGTTAAGCAGGTTTCAAGAACGAAAATCTTGCAAAATAAGCACTACGCACCTTTTACAGTAAGCTCGCCCTACAATTCCCGATTTTTTGAAGACATCAACGCTTTCCTTAACGTATTCCTTTATAATGGTATGTTATACGAAGTCGAGGTGATTTTTCCTGAATTAGGATTCAAAAAACTAATCCCTTTTCTCGTGTATTTTTAGTGGACTTGCAAGTAATTTCAACACCTGCATAAGTTCTAGAAATACGTCTCAATTTCTAGAGGTAAATATGACTGGGATATTCACTCTGTTTGCGCTACTGTTCAAGGATTTATTTCTATTTGTTGCCTATGTGAAAAACAACGCTTTTCCACAACCTCTTTCTTCAGAGGAGGAGTTGATTTTTCTACAAAAAATGGCTGATGGTGATTTAGAAGCGAGAAACAAATTGATTGAGCATAATTTAAGATTGGTGGCACACATCGTCAAGAAGTTTGAAAACACCGGAGAAGACACTGAGGACCTCATTTCAATTGGTACAATCGGCTTAATCAAGGCGATTGAAAGCTTCTCCCTCGGCAAAGGGACAAAACTGGCTACCTATGCATCACGATGTATTGAAAAAACAACACTCTCGCAGTGGCTCTAAATAATCACGAAGATGGCAATTGCGCTCCCTTTTGTAAGGAATGGCAAGTGTATCGGAAAGTTAGTGGTAGTTTGTTTATTCTTTTCAAACAAAATAAGGATTGCTACACTTATGCAGCTGTCTACACGTCAAGTTTTCGGATGCTTCAACCTCGATCAATGAAAGAAAAGGAAAAATTCAATATTCAGTGTTCACACCCGAATTTGATTGAGGAAATTTCGGACAAGCTGAAATATTATCGTTACAGGAAGTCACTTCATCAGTTTCAGGTTGCTGACTATATTGGAGTTGATCGCACGACTTACTCGAGTTATGAGGCTGGAATGGTTGGCTATCCATTGGACAAGTTAGCCTTACTAGCTAAGTTGTTTGAAATTGATATTGTTGACTTATTAGACGATTATCATCGTTTCTTATTTCTTGGTCAAGGTCAGCAAGTCCTTGCATTTCGGAAAAATTGTAAATTGACACAAGAGCTGTTGGGTGAAATTCTTGGTGTTCATCGAAAAACCATCATGCGTTATGAGAAAGAGGAACATCAAATGAGTAGGGAGGTTTGGGGAAGATACAAGAAATTCCAAAAGATGGTTTAAACCTATCGTTATAGGTTCGTTTTTGATAAGATGAAAGAGAAATAAATTAGTGAAAGAAGTTGCTTTGATGAGAAACGAAATGATTATTTACAACACAGATGATGGTCTAACCAAAGTAGAGTTGCATTTAAAAGATGGGACGATTTGGCTGAGTCAGTTAGAGATTGCGGAACTTTTTCAAACGTCAAAACAGAATATCAGTAAACATATTGCTGCTATATTTGCTGATGGTGAATTAGATGAAAAAGCAGTTGTCAACTATCAGTTGACAACTGCAAATGATGGAAAGAGTTACAATGTGGCTTTCTATCACCTAGATATGATCCTTGCAATTGGTTATCGGGTTCGTTCAGCACGAGGTGCCCAGTTTCGGCGATATGCATCAACAATCTTGAAAGAATATCTAACAAGTGGGTTTGCGATTAATGATGAGAAAGTGACAGAAAGCTTGGATTATTACAAGCGTTTACTCAATAGAATTCGTGACATTCGTTCAAGCGAGCGTTTGTTTTATCAACAAGTCTTGGATATTTTTTCTACAAGCACTGATTATGATGGCAAAAGCGATATCGCGAAGCGCTTTTTTCAAACTGTGCAAAACAAAATGCTATACGCTGTTACTGGAAACACTGCACCAGAATTAATTTTCAATAGATTAGATGCGAGTAAGCCTTTTCTTGGTTTAACGAGTTTTAAAGGAAATTTCCCACATAAATCTGATTTGAAAATTTCTAAGAATTTGCTTGATGAAACAGAACTGAAGCGTTTGAATTTAATCGTTTCGGGTTATCTCGATACAGCTGAGTATCAAGCAGAAACAAGAACCGCAATGACTATGACTGACTGGGCGTCAGAACTTAATCGTTATCTGGAATTTCAACGGGCAGACATTTTGGAAGGTCACGGGACAATTTCCAGAGAATCAGCTAATCAAAAGGCTGATGAAGAATATGAAAAATATAAATCAGGTAATCATGAAATCACAGAGGTAGATAAGGCATTTTTCGAAGCGCTGAAAGGTGATGCGAAGAAACTTAATGATGATACCGGATTATAAGCAACCTCGAATCGCTGGTCTATTACTCTTTATGGATTTGATTAAAACAAGAAAGCAAATGACCTTTTTTTCGAGAAATCATTTTAACAAATCGTTCTATCCGTAAAATCAATATCATAACCAGCAATTTTACCTAGAAATTCAAGAAATACTCTCTGTGCTCGGCCATTTCCCTCACGAGAGGGATGAAGAACATTGATTTCACTTAGATAATAACTATGTCGTTCAATGATTTTAAAGAGCTTTCTCATCAGTGATGTTAAGCTTATTTCTAAGAACGCCTGAGTTTGGATAGCAATAGTAGGAATCCTATGCAAAACTGTAGTCATAATTCATGTTATTTGCCAACCGTTTTAACTTTATGTTTGTTAATAAGCTGCGCAATAGCATCATTGAAAGAAATTTTGCCATTCAAACAATCACGCAAGCGATCTTTATCTTGTGAGGTTAACGGCATTCCTTCGATGGACATTGATCCGTTAACTTTTCCAATCGTTTTTTCAATTTGATCCGCGTCCATGAGACCACCCCCTATCTTAAAAGAATTATTATGTTCATTTTACCATTGCTGCATGCTTGCTTCAATGATTACTCCGCTTCATCAGGGATGCCGAAGCCTTAATATCAGATCAACCATGCAGGGATAAGCCAGTTTTTCTCGTTTATAGGAAGAACATTGTTGTACAAGCAAATCACGCTTCCTTCACCAATAGGTTTGCCGGTTTTCTCAAGCACAGCAAAGTTTTTGATGGCATTTCTTTTGGGGCTAGCAGATTTCTTAATTTCAATCGGGAAAAGTGTTCCGTTCTGTTCAATAATAAGATCAATCTCTTTACCATCAGTGTCACGATAATAATGCAATGGTGGTCGCTTTCCATCATTTAAATAGCTTTTGATGATTTCAGACACAACATAAGTCTCGAAAAAGGCTCCTGATAGTGAAGAGACTTCAAGTGTTTTGGCATTATCCCACCTGGTAAGATATGCACATAGCCCTGTATCCATAAAGTACATATTTGGTGCTTTGATCGCTCGTTTTAGAATATTATTGAAATAAGGCTCAATTAAAGTAACAATGCCAGATGAAACCAATATGGAGAGCCATTGTTTAACTGTAGGTGCGCTGATACCAACATCCTTTGCCAGATCAGCATAGTTCACCATTTGACTCGTTCTAGCAGCACAGGCAGTCATGAAGCGAAGAAATGAAAGCTCATCTCCTACTTGTGTCAAATCCTTAATATCGCGTTGTAAATAAGTGTTCACATAGGAGCTATAAAAGCGTTGCCCGTTAAAATTATCATGTAGAGCTGCTGGCATTGATCCTAAATAAATTTGTTCATATATTTCATTCAATCCAACTGCTGCCCGTTCTTCCAAACGTTTGATCATCTTCTGGTGATCATTTTCATATGGTTCATTCGATATGCCCAAAATTTCGCTTCTGGAGAAGCCAAACATTTGTATAACGCAAATACGTCCAGCAAGACTTTCGGTGACATTTTTCATCATATGAAACATTTGAGAACCTGTTAGCCAGAAGTCTCCACTTTGGTGGGAACGATCAATATGCATTTTGATATAAGGTAAAAGCTCCGGCGCATATTGAATTTCATCAATTAGCACAGGCGGAGCATAACGCTGCAAGAATAATGCTGGCTCATTTACAGCCATTTCCCTAGCTAATGGGTCATCAAGTGAGATGTATTTCCGTTTCTTTTCAGAAAGTTTTTGAAGCATTGTTGTTTTACCAACTTGTCGTGGACCAGTCACAATCAATGCTGGAAATTGTTTACTTGCTTCGATGACTTCATTTTCTAAAGCACGACTAATATACATTGAAATACCTCGTTAAATCTAAAGTTTAATTTTATTATAACCGGATTTTCTGTGAAAAACA